>CAVLBP010000058.1:0-14920 GCA_963661325.1 bacterium | reverse complement strand
ATTTAATGTTTGTGTAATTCGTAATATCGTCACCTGTGTTTGTTTCACCAATTCGATGGTGTCCTACAGTTATCTTTACATAGTGTGAAAACATACAATCTTTGCCTATTATTATTTCCGCTTTAACACACGTACAATACAAATTTGTATTGTACGTTGTATGTTCGTCAATAATAATTTTTCCGTGATCTGCGCTCATCATCCCAGCCCCACTCATTCTTCCGCCATTCCCCAATTTTATATCTGCCTTATTCCCAGCATGCACAACTGTGCCTCTTCCTATGTTATACGTTCTTCCCACACTAATTTCAGATTCTCTGCTTGCATATATTCTGCAAGAATCCGCTATCGAAATCTCTTCACTTAAACTAAGGACAGAATTATTCTCCGCCACCACACATACATTTTTCGCAATGCAAGTTTTTGCCCCAATATGTATATGTGAATGATCCATTGCCATTATGACAACTCCATCGCCTATAATAACATAATCATCTATTTCGATCGTTGATGTCGCATCTGACATGATTTGCACATCTTCGCCTATATACACTTTACTGGATAGTTTGCAATTCTTGTTTGTCTCTAGGTTGATCAGATCTCCAAAATCTATCAAAGGACTGATCATAATCAAAAGATCAATATCATAACTTGTCAACTGATCTCTGACGTTCCATAGCAAGTTTCCGTTAACCGCCACAATCATACAGTCATAGTGTTTATTTTCTTCTTCAATTCGATAAACATTTTTCCGTCTATACTTGTTGGATTGTCATATTTATTTGACACTACATAGCCAAGAACGTTTGTCCCCCCCTCAGACTGTCCGAAAATGCCGCATTTATGCATGTTTTTAGGCATAAATCTAGCCTCCTTCTTTCATCTGTGTCATTGAAAACTGAATAAAATACACAGGATGAAGAAAGAGGCTTATGCCTGTTCCATCAATTCCATCATTTTTTGAAATCCCAGGAGGTTTTTCGCTCGTTCTAGGTTATATCCCAGACAAAAGAGTGCAAACTCTCCCGCCACCTTTCGCATTCCCCTTAAGAGAAAGTAGCTGGCTCCCATTGCACGTTTTATGGTTCCGAATGGATGCTCTGACAAGCACATCCGTTGTCCGGTCTTTTCTCGGTTTGGTTTTAAAGTAAGTTTGACAACCTTTACTTTTTCCCAATGCCATGTTTCCTGTTTAACGTCTTCTTCGGGTTCTTTCCCTTCTGACATCAACCAGTCCCTGCATGGCTTCTGCAGCTGATCCTTTGTGAAATCAACCTCTTTCCATTCGTTCCGCCCTTTATAGCACTTATTGCGATTCTTGCAATGCCGGCAGGCATTCTTGTTGGCATACCGGATGTTTCCATTCTTTTTGATGCATTTCTGCCTCAGGATCTCTCCTGCCGGGCAGTACACCTGATTTCGTTCTGGGTCTCTGACAAAGTATCCTTCCTCTGCCTTCCTCTGCATTTCCTCCGCTGTCCCGTATGGAGAAGCCTGTGTCTCTGTTGCTTTATCCACAACTCTCCGGCGTACTTCCACTACTTTTGCATCTTCTAACACTTCTTTATAGATCTCCGGTATTTCTCCTGCATGAAGGCACTTCTTTAATTCTTCCGGTTGGGTGCTGTTGGTATCCGTTTCTGCTTCTTCGTAAGATATCTCCAGTTCATAACCATCTTTTCCATCATCGGTTATGACGTGTGGAATGACACCTTTTTCCAGGCATTTCACCATATCCTCTGTGTTCTCATATCCTCTGTCAGCAACCACTTCCATGACCTCGGATGTTTCTTTCTTGATCCCATCCATGGTGCTTTCCAAAAGTCCATGGTCTGTTACCTGGTTGGTCATTTGATAATCCCGGATCAGATGGGTTTCGGAATCTACTGCAGTCTGCGGATTATACGCCACCACAAAACCATTTTTATTTTTCATCAGTTTTGCATCTGCGTCTGTAAGGGATAACTGGGATGCTCCCGTTTCCTCCATCAGCTTCTGATAACCTTCATATCTGGCAAGGCGTTCCTGGGCTTCTTTTAATTTCGCCTCTATGGTTTCCCTTGTCAGCTTTCCCGGCATTTCATCTGCATCATCCTGATTATCCATTTCCTGCAGGATCCGCAAATACTCATCTGTATGTCCGTTCAGCCACTTGATCCTGTCATCCAACTTATTCTTGGTGAAGTTATTGTCTTTGGAATTGTTTGCCTGGATCTTGCTTCCGTCCACAGATACGAATCCCCATTCTACTGCTCCGGAAAGGCGATTGTTAAACTCATGGAAGATCTCTCTGAGGCTGTCGATGTTGTTTTTTCGAAAATCTGACACCGTACGGAAATCAGGCTCTACGCCACCCATCATCCACTTCACTTCCAAGTTTACCTTGCAGCTTTCTGCCAGTTTTCTGGAGGAGCGGATCCCTTTTCTGCTTCCATAAATGTATAACTTATAGATGCTTCGCGGATCGTAGGATGGGCGTCCTTCGGACGTAGTTATTTTCACTCCGTATTTCGTCAGATCAAGGCTGTTTACAAATGCATCGATCAGTCTTGCGATGCTCTCCTTATCTACAAATGTATCCCACGAGCAGAACATTAACTGCTCTCGATCAAAGCCGGAAATATAAGGCATAACGGTTCTCCCCAGAAGTATTTTTCTATGTCTCCATTATACTATATTTCATGCGAAAAATGTACGTTTTCTGCGTATTTTATTCAGTTTTCAATGTACATTTTTGATTTATATTGAACACTCCGAAGAGTGGATCAACCGATGTTATTATTTATGTTATCGGGGTCAATTTATCCGAGTTTTCGGACAGTCTCCCCTTCTTTCCACCTTGCCAACTTCCGCATCGGAGTGTTATACTCCTATCAAAGCATTCAGTATGATGCTAAGCGGAAAGTGAGGACGCAAGATGGATTACACAATTAAGACAAATCAGGGAGAGGTCGTAGTCGAGAAGGCTTCTCAGCAGTTGAATGATCGTTTGATCGACGAACTTGTGGCACTTCGTAAGGAAATGTCACTGACACAGCAGGATATTGCGGACAAGACAGGCATCAATCGTGCCAATGTCGCTCGTATCGAGAACAAAAAGCACATTACTTCCATGGAAGTGCTTGTAAAATACGCAAACTGCGTAGACAAGGATTTACAGATCAGTTTAGTAGATCGTAAATAAAATCAGGCGGTAAGACCCGAGAAGTGATCTTGCCGCTTTATTTTTGCAAAAGGAATGAGAAATATGGCTTATACATTGGCGAAAGATTTTTTCGCAGAAGATTATATTGGAGACAAAGAGGATATCCTGCGCAGCATCGAACTCTTACAGATCGAGTTGGAAAATTTTGTAAACCAGCATGCAGAGGAGGATTTGCAGGAGGCTCCGAGCGACGTGCAGAATGAGGTGGGTTACCTGCTTTACACCTTGGGTAAAAGTTTTTATATGATAGAGGATTATGCTACGGCTGCGCAGTATTTTGAAACCGGTCTGGCGTTTGATCTGAACGTAAAGGATCAGTATGTGATCGAGATGGTCAAGGGCTACGGCTTGGCACTCTTGAATAGCGATCAGGGGCGGGAAGGCATTGTGCTGGAAGCGGTCTATGATGATTTTAGTCATCTGGCGGATTTCTGCCTGATCATGGGTCTGGTCTATCTGGAGCAAAATCAATACGAGCAGGCGGTGATCGAGTTCGCAAAGGCGACGAATGAACGCCCGGATGCGATCGAGGGCAGCAATGGCTATCTTTCCTATTATTATGCGGGACAGTGTCGGGAAAAACAGCACCGTCTGGATGAGGCAAAGGATTTTTACAGAAAGGCGGGCAATTATAGCCCTGCGCTGGAACGATTGGAGCGTTTGGGATGATCCTTTTATACCGTTGGAAATCATACAATTACCAGGATATTATCGAAACATTCGAGCAGATGGGCTATGAGATCTGTATCGTGGAGCAGGATCTGCAAAATTATGATGTGGATCAGGATTTCGCAGACCGTCTGGATACTATCTTGCAGCAGGAGGATAAGACTTGGGACTTTGTTTTCTCGGTCAATTATTTCGCCCTGATCGCGGAGGTCTGCCATGACAGACAGATCCCTTATGTCATGTGGAATTGCGACAGTCCTATGATTTCCATGTATCATACGTCGGTATTTTATCCGACCAATTATCTTTTCCTCTTTGACCTGTCTGCCGTGCAGGAATTCCGGGCGATGGGAGCCCCACACGTCTATCATCTGCCGCTGGCGGTCAATGTGAAACGTCTGGATGGGCTTTTGCAAAGCAGGCAATCGGAGCAGATCATGCAGCGGCGGCTTGGTATGGAGGATGAGATCAGTTTTGTTGGCAATCTGTATTACAAAAATTCCTACGATAGTTTAGAGGCGACCATGTCCGACCATCTGCGGGGCTATTTTGAAGCCTTGATGGAGGCGCAGAGAGATCTGTATGGCGTCAATGTTGTGGATCGCCTGCTGACACCGGATATTTTGGAAGAGTTATCGGAAATATATGATTTTAAGCCATCCTCCGAGGGTTCGCTTTCAGATCTGGGGCTGGTATTTTCGGTCACGGCGCTTGGCTTCAAGATTGCCCAGTTACAGCGCAAGAGCAGCCTGATCGCTCTGTCGAAAAAGCACACGGTCGGCTTGTATAGCAACAATTCCATGCAGGATCTTTTCCGTGTGGCATATCGCGGTTCGGTAAATTACTGGGAGGAAATGCCTTTTGTTTTTGCCAATTCTCCCATCAATTTGAATATGACGATCCCAAATATCAAGACCGGCATTCCGCTGCGCAGTTTTGATGTTCTGGGGGCAGGGGGATTTTTGCTCAGCAATTACCAGATCGAGTATCCTTTATTTTTTGATCTGGATCAGGATTTGGTCTGCTATTATAGTGAAGCGGATATGGTGGAAAAAGCAGATTTTTATCTAAAACATGAAACAGAACGCAAAAAAATCGCCCGCCATGGGTATGAACGTGTAAAAGAGGATCATACCTACAGCGAGCGTATGAGGAAGATGTGTGACATTCTAAAAGAGGAGAATGTCCTGTGACATTATAAAGCCTGATCGATAAGCATTCCGGCATAAGCACTTGGGGCATACGGTGCCACAAAGGTTTTGCCGGGATTTTTGTATTCTACGATCACCTTGTTGACATAGCGCATCGGATCGATGGCAATGTGGTTGACCTCGCGGGACAAGGCATCCTTGAATCCATTAAGCGTAGCAAAGTGGTCGGTCGCGTCCGTTCCGGAAATGACGGTAGAAAATTGATCCCGATCTAATTGCAGATGTCCGTTCTCGTCTGCGGCAATGCCGGCGGAAGCCAGCCGGTCGGAATAGTTGGCGCTGATGGCGGAAACTTCATTTAAGAGTCTATGGCTGCCGTGCAGGGAGGCGTACTTCTGCCCCACATCCAAAAGTCCGTTGTAGGACGCCAGCAGGTTGTCTACGCCGCTTGTGATCGCAGCGGTATTTGCCATAAAACCGATGTGAACCGATCCTGCCTGGTCTGCCGAAGTCTGATGCATGGTCACTTCAAAGGCGCGGTTGATGGTAAAGGTATTGGATAAGGAGGAGTGCTCCTGTCCGTTCAAACGGAATACCGAATTGCTTGCCGGTGTCGTGATGTGTGAAATGCCGAGCGTGTTGATCTCATTCCAGGAAGTGCCGGAGTGGATGGAGAAGATGGACTCCTCATCCGTAGAAAGTCCGGTCTGCTTGGATTGTATGGAAAGGGCACTCTCGCCCCGGTTGTTTAATTTGACTTCCGCAGAAAGCCCAATATCGGATTGGTTGATCAGGCGCGCGATCTTGCTCTGGACGTCGAAATTGTTGTCTCCCGGATTCACATTGAACTGGAACTCATAGGAGTTGGTCGGCATGTCCAGATCAAAGGAGAAAGTGCCCTCCTCAAAACTATAATCATTGCGCTTGAGATAATTGCCCTCGTTGGTCTGCGGTCCGGCAAGAGAAACGACATCAATGTCAAAGCCGCTTTGCCCCTCACCGTTGTCGTCTCCGACATAATGCACAGAAACCGTGGCATCGTCCGAAGATACGGCAACCTTTTTCTTGAGCATGGATGCAATGTCCGTGCCATCGGCATTCAGAGAAGAAATAACATTCTGGATGCGGTGCGCATTTGCCTTGATATCAATGGCAAATTCTTTGACATCCCCGGTCTGTGTGATCTTGTAAAGAGGGGATTCCTTGTTGGCTCTGATGATATTGTTGTAAAGTGAGCGCAATTCGCTCTTCTTATGGGAATCATAACGAGAACCTGTGGTCTTGCCATAGGTCGACATAAGATAATTGTATGCGGCATCAATACGAGCCATAAGACGTCCCCTCCTTTCTTCCTTGAAATATCATACAAACAGCCTGTCTTTGCAGTGACGAAACGCTCCTTGTTTCTTTGCTGTCTGTATGCAGGGTATAAATATCCATTTATTCACTTATATTATAGTACGCAAAGGGCAAATTGTCATCTACTAAATATAGAAAAATAGGTTGACGACAACCATAGGGCTATGGTATAGTTGTTAAGCGACGGAAGTAGGTCTTTTTTTTATGCCTAAATTTCTGGCATAGAAAAACACAAGAAAAATTTAAGTGGAGGTGGAAGTTGTGCGCACGAAAATAACATTGGCATGCACAGAATGTCAGCAGCGTAACTACAATACGACAAAAGACAAGAAAACTCATCCAGATCGTATGGAAACGAGTAAGTATTGCAAGTTCTGTAAGAAACACACTTTACACAAAGAAACCAAGTAATTGGGGTAAAGGAGAGTTGATATGGCAGACACAGAAAAGAAAAGCATGTCCCAGCGCTTTGCGGGTCTGAAGACAGAGTTCTCAAAGATCATCTGGCCGGACGGCTCATCAGTTGGGAAGCAGACGGCAGCAGTCATTGCTACGTCAGTTGTAGTTGCATTTATCATCGTAATCCTGGATTACGTGATTCAGTATGGCGTTGATTTTCTAGTGAATTTATAATGGAGGCAGAAGTATTATGGCAGAGGCACACTGGTATGTAGTCCATACCTACTCAGGTTATGAGAACAAAGTCAAAGCGAATATTGACAAGACCATCGAGAATCGTCATTTGGAAGATCAGATTATTGAGGTTCGTGTTCCTATGCAGGATGTCACAGAATTGAAAGATGGTGTTAGAAAAACATCTTCCAAGAAGATGTTCCCGGGATATGTTCTGATCAATATGGTCATGAACGATGACACATGGTATGTGGTCAGAAATACCAGAGGCGTGACAGGGTTCGTTGGACCAGGAAGCAAGCCTGTACCACTTACAGATGCTGAAATGAGACCACTGGGGATCAAGACAGACAATGTGGTCGTTGACTTTGATGAGGGTGATACCGTTGCTGTTATCGGCGGTGTTTGGAAAGATACCGTTGGTGTTATTCAGACAATGAATCACAACAAGCAGAGCGTGACGATCAATGTAGAACTGTTCGGACGTGAGACACCGGTCGAGATCAGTTTTGCAGATGTTAAGAAAATGAATTAAGGAGGAACAATCCAATGGCAAAGAAAATCGAAGGATATATTAAGTTGCAGATTCCTGCTGGTAAAGCTACACCTGCACCACCAGTTGGTCCTGCACTTGGACAGCATGGTGTAAACATTGTAGAGTTTACAAAGCAGTTTAACGCAAAGACAGCGGATATGGGAGATACTGTTATCCCTGTAGTTATCACTGTTTATGCAGACAGAAGTTTTAGTTTCATCACTAAGACACCACCAGCAGCAGTTTTAATCAAGAAGGCTGCTAAGATCCAGTCCGGATCAGGCGAACCTAACAAGAAAAAGGTCGCTAAGATCACAAAGGCTCAGGTAAAGGAAATTGCTGAGACAAAACTTCCTGACTTGAACGCAGCAACAGTTGAGGCTGCTATGAGCATGATCGAAGGAACAGCACGCAGCATGGGTGTTGAGGTGACCGAATAGGCCGAAAGCAACTTAATGAGAGCGGGCGTAAGCACAGTTCGAATTTAGTGCGAGGTCGTTCTTTGAGATTGACGAGAGCGAGCGTAAGCGATGCTCGAGTTTAGCGAAAAGAACTTCCTTATTTACACGATTTGAAGCAAGTTGAAATAGTGGGAGGGACCTCTCCCGATACTACCACAGGAGGTAAATAGAATGAAAAGAGGAAAGAAATACGTTGAGACTGTAAAGTCATACGACAAGTCAGCTCAATTTGAAACAGCAGAAGCAATCGCACAGGTAAAGAAGAATGCTACTGCTAAGTTTGATGAGACAATCGAAGCTCATATCAGAACCGGTTGTGACGGACGTCATGCTGAACAGCAGATCCGTGGCGCTGTAGTTTTGCCACATGGTACAGGTAAGGCTGTCAAGGTTTTAGTATTCGCTAAGGGTGCTAAGGCTGATGAGGCTACTGCAGCAGGCGCAGATTTCGTTGGAGCAGACGAACTGATCCCAAGAATCCAGAACGATGGATGGTTGGACTTTGACGTAGTTGTTGCTACACCTGACATGATGGGTGTTGTAGGTCGTTTAGGACGTGTACTTGGACCTAAGGGCTTAATGCCAAACCCAAAGGCAGGAACAGTTACTATGGATGTAACCAAGGCTGTCAACGATATCAAGGCTGGTAAGATTGAGTACAGATTGGATAAGACAAATATTATCCATGTGCCAATTGGAAAAGCTTCCTTTACAGAGGAACAATTAGCGGACAACTTCCAGACCCTTATGGATGCCATTAACAAGGCTAAGCCAAGCAGTCTTAAGGGCCAGTACATTAAGAGCATTTCTTTGGCTCCAACAATGGGACCTGGCGTTAAGGTAAATGTTGCAAAAGTTGCACAGTAGTTATTGACATTCGTATAATACAATGATATAATGCGAAAGCATGTTGCCGAAGACAGTAGGTGCCGCAAGGCATAACGTATACGACCTACCGAGGACAGTCGATCGTTTTAGGACGATATGATTATGATTTTTTGAGCCTCTTTGTCTAGTGCAGAGAGGCTTTTGTTTTGCCAGTTGGCAGGACATCAGATAAAATCTCCAAAGTCTAAGCAAGATGAAATAAAATGAGGAGGTACACGAAACGTGGCAAAAGTTGAATTAAAGCAGCCGATTATTGACGAGATCTCAGCAAGCATCAAAGACGCACAGTCTGTTGTTGTTGTTGATTATCGTGGATTGACGGTAGCAGAAGACACACAGTTGCGTAAGGAATTAAGAGAAGCAGGCGTTACTTACAAGGTATACAAGAACACGATGATGAACTTCGCTTTCAAGGGAACTGACTATGAAAGCCTGGCTCCAGTGTTAGAAGGACCTAGCGCTATTGCTATTTCTACAGAAGATGCGACAGCTCCTGCACGTATCCTTGCTAAGTTTGCAAAAACAGCACCTGCACTTGAGATCAAGGCTGGTGTCGTAGAGGGTACATTCTATGACGCAAACGGAATGCAGGCAGTAGCAGCAGTTCCATCAAGAGAAGAATTGCTGTCCAAGTTACTTGGAAGCTTACAGTCACCTATCACAAATCTGGCTAGAGTTCTTAACCAGATCGCAGAGCAGGGCGGCGAAGCGCCAGCAGAAGATGCCCCAGCAACTGAGGACACCGAAAGCGACTTGGCGACTGACGAGCAGTAGGCGAAGTCAGAGCCTAGTGCGAGGCGGTTCTGTGAGATTAACGAAAACGAGTGTAAACGAAGTTTGAGTTTAGCGAACAGAACTACATTAAAAGAAATTATTAAATCAAATTTAAAACGGAGGAAATTATCATGGCAAAGATGACAACAGAAGAATTTATCGAAGCTATCAAAGAGTTAAGCGTATTAGAGTTAAATGACTTAGTAAAGGCATGTGAAGAAGAGTTTGGCGTATCTGCAGCAGCAGGCGTTGTAGTAGCAGCAGCAGGCGGAGACGCAGCAGCAGCTGAAGAGAAGGACGAGTTCGATGTAGAACTTACCGAAGTAGGTCCTAACAAGGTTAAGGTTATCAAGGTTGTTCGTGAAGCAACTGGTCTTGGCTTGAAGGAAGCCAAGGAATTAGTTGACGGCGCTCCTAAGATCGTTAAGGAAGCAGCTGACAAGGCTACAGCAGAAGACATCAAGACTAAGTTAGAAGCAGAAGGCGCTAAGGTTACATTAAAGTAATTCCTGCCCGATGGCATAATTAGTATTGTGAGCAGAGACACCAGGGTTATTTGTGATCCTGGTGTCTTTTTGTATAATGAAAAATCTACTGGAATTTTTTATACAAAAGGTGATGGACTGCCAAAAATCCGCATAATGCAAAAAAATGACAATTTGTCAAGTGAAAAGTGAAAAAGTTCTTGCATCCTAGAAGGAATTGTTGTATAGTATAGGATGCTTTATTGTGGTGCAATGGGTATTTTATGCCCATTTTTCAATAGACTTAAAATATAAACGAGAGGTGAAACGTCAATGGAGAAAAACAGAATACGTCCAGTCAAGTCTGGAAAAAGCATGCGTATGAGTTACTCAAGACAAAAAGAGGTATTGGAGATGCCTAACCTGATTGAGATCCAGAGGGATTCTTATCAGTGGTTCCTCGATGAGGGATTAAAAGAAGTCTTCGATGATATCTCTCCGATCGCTGATTACAGCGGTCAGTTAAGCTTGGAGTTTGTTGATTTTACATTATGCAAAGATGATGTAAAATATACAATTCCACAGTGCAAGGAAAGAGATGCGACATATGCGGCTCCTTTGAAAGTAAAGGTTCGTCTTTACAACAAAGAGACTGACGAGATCAACGAGCACGAGATCTTTATGGGAGATCTGCCTTTGATGACAGAGACAGGTACTTTTGTGATCAACGGTGCAGAGCGTGTTATCGTCAGCCAGTTAGTTCGTTCCCCGGGAATCTATTATGCAATCGGACACGACAAGGTAGGTAAAGAATTGTATTCTTGTACCGTTATCCCGAATCGTGGTGCTTGGCTCGAGTATGAGACAGACTCTAATGACGTTTTCTATGTTCGTGTTGATAGAACCAGAAAAGTGCCGATCTCTGTATTGATCCGTGCACTTGGTGTTGGCACCAACCAGCAGATCATCGATCTGTTCGGCGAGGAACCAAAACTTCTTGCATCTTTTGGCAAGGATCCATCTATTACAGAAAAGGAACCAAACGGTTCTTACGAAGGCGGTCTTTTGGAATTATACCGCAAGATCCGTCCGGGCGAACCGCTTACCGTGGAAAGTGCAGAAAGCCTGATTTCTGCTATGTTCTTTGATCCAAGACGTTATGACCTTGCAAAGGTAGGACGCTACAAGTTCAACAAGAAATTAGCACTCCGCAACCGTATCAACGGACAGATCCTCGCAGAGGATGTAGTGGACGAGACAACAGGCGAGATTCTTGCAGAGGCAGGTAAGGTCGTAAACCGTGAACTGGCAGATGCTATCCAGAATGCAGCCGTACCATATGTATGGGTACAGGCTGAGGAGAGAAATGTCAAAGTTCTTTCCAATATGATGGTAGACATCAGCAATTACGTTGACTTCGATACCAAGGCATTGGGTGTAAACGAACTTGTTTACTATCCTGTTTTGGCACAGATCCTAGAGGAGAATGAGACGGCAGAGGATATTGCTGATGCGATCAAGAAGAATATCCATGACCTGATTCCGAAGCATATTACAAGAGAGGATATCTTTGCATCCATCAACTACAATATGCACTTAGAGTATGGTGTTGGTCATGATGATGATATCGATCATTTGGGCAACCGTCGTATCCGTGCGGTCGGCGAATTGTTGCAGAACCAGTATCGTATCGGTCTTTCCCGTCTGGAAAGAGTGGTACGTGAGCGTATGACAACACAGGATCTGGAAGGCATTTCACCACAGAGTCTGATCAACATCAAGCCGGTAACGGCAGCGGTGAAGGAGTTCTTCGGATCTTCCCAGTTGTCACAGTTCATGGATCAGAACAACCCACTTGGTGAGTTGACCCACAAGAGACGTTTATCCGCATTGGGACCTGGTGGTCTGTCAAGAGACCGTGCCGGATTCGAGGTCCGAGACGTACACTATTCTCACTACGGTAGAATGTGCCCTATCGAGACTCCTGAAGGACCAAACATCGGTTTGATCAACTCTCTGGCTAGTTATGCACGTATCAACGAGTATGGTTTCATCGAGGCACCATATCGTAAGATCGACAAGAGTGACCCACAGAATCCGCGTGTTACGGATGAAGTTGTATATATGACAGCAGACGAAGAAGATAATTACCATGTAGCACAGGCGAACGAGAAGTTGGATGAAGAAGGATGCTTTGTCCGTAATTCCGTTTCCGGTCGTTTCCGTGAGGAGACCCAGGAATATGATAAGACCATGTTTGATTACATGGACGTATCTCCTAAGATGGTATTCTCAGTCGCTACGGCATTGATCCCGTTCCTGCAGAATGATGATGCTAACCGTGCGCTGATGGGATCCAACATGCAGCGTCAGGCAGTGCCGCTTCTTACTACAGAAGCACCTGTTGTCGGCACTGGTATGGAGCCAAAGGCAGCAGTCGATTCCGGTGTCTGCGTAGTTGCAAAGCACGCAGGTGTGGTAGAGCGTTCAGAGTCCAACCGCATCATCATCCGCACAGAGGATGGCGACAAGGATGAGTATATCCTGACAAAGTTCTCCCGAAGCAACCAGTCAAACTGCTACAACCAGCGTCCGATCGTATTCAAGGGCGACCATGTCGAAGAAGGCGAGGTTATCGCAGACGGACCTTCTACATCCAAGGGTGAACTTGCACTTGGTAAGAACCCTCTGATCGGTTTCATGACTTGGGAGGGTTACAACTACGAGGATGCGGTTCTTCTTTCAGAGAGATTAGTACAGGATGATGTTTATACATCTATCCATATGGAAGAATACGAAGTAGAAGCCAGAGATACCAAACTTGGACCGGAAGAGATCACAAGAGACGTTCCGGGTGTCGGTGATGACGCGCTCAAGGATCTGGATGAAAATGGTATCATCCGTATCGGTGCAGAAGTCCGTGCCGGAGATATCCTGGTCGGCAAGGTTACTCCAAAGGGAGAGACAGAACTGACCGCAGAGGAGAGATTACTCCGTGCCATCTTTGGTGAAAAAGCAAGAGAAGTCCGTGATACATCTCTTAAGGTGCCACACGGTGAATACGGTATTATCGTAGATGCCAAGGTATTTACCCGTGAAAACGGTGATGAACTGTCACCGGGCGTAAACAAGGCAGTCCGCATCTACATCGCACAGAAGAGAAAGATCTCTGTCGGTGATAAGATGGCTGGTCGTCATGGTAACAAGGGTGTCGTTTCCCGCGTGCTTCCAGTAGAAGATATGCCATTTTTGCCAAACGGTCGTCCACTTGACATCGTGCTGAACCCATTGGGCGTACCTTCACGTATGAATATCGGTCAGGTTCTGGAGATCCATCTTAGTCTTGCAGCAAAGGCACTGGGTTTCAATATCGAGACACCGGTATTTGATGGCGCAAAGGAAATTGATATTCAGGATACCTTGGAACTTTCCAACGACTATGTAAACATGGAGTGGGATGAGTTCGAAGCAAAATATAAAGATCAGTTGCGTGATGATGTCATGCAGTATTTATCTGATAACAGAGAACACAGAGAACTGTGGAAGGGCGTTAAGTTAGGACGTGACGGAAAGGTACAGTTGCGTGATGGACGTACAGGTGAGGAATTTGATTCACCGGTAACCATCGGACACATGCATTATCTGAAGTTGCACCACTTGGTAGACGATAAGATCCATGCTCGTTCTACCGGTCCTTACTCATTGGTTACACAGCAGCCGCTTGGTGGTAAGGCACAGTTCGGTGGACAGCGTTTCGGAGAAATGGAAGTTTGGGCACTCGAGGCTTATGGTGCTTCTTACACATTGCAGGAGATCCTGACAATGAAGTCCGATGACGTTGTAGGACGTGTTAAGACATATGAAGCCATTATCAAGGGCGAGAATATCCCTGAACCGGGTATTCCAGAGTCATTCAAGGTACTCCTCAAGGAATTACAGTCTCTAGGTCTGGATGTCAAAGTCTTAGACGAGGACAGAAACGAAGTACAGTTGATGGAGACCAGCGAATATGGCAATACAGACATCAATGCTATCATTGCCGGAGATAAGAACTTCGCATTTGAAAGCAGCGAATCTTTTGCAAAGAGTGGATTTACCAAGCAGGAATTCGATGCAGACAGCGAAGAGTTAGTCAACATTGAGGATGAGGAAGAAGAGCCGGATATGGATGCTTTTTCTGATGATTTCGATGGAGACGATCTTGGCGACGAGTAGTAAGAAGGGAGATTAGCAATGCCAGAAGCAATGAATAAAGAAGCAACAAATCAGCCAATAGAATTTGATGCAATTCAGATTGGCTTGGCATCACCGGAAAAGATCAGAGAGTGGTCCAGAGGCGAAGTAAAGAAGCCTGAGACCATCAACTACAGAACTTTGAAGCCGGAAAAGGACGGATTGTTCTGTGAAAAGATCTTTGGACCGAGCAAGGACTGGGAATGCCATTGTGGTAAATACAAGAAGATTCGCTATAAGGGCGTAGTCTGCGACCGTTGTGGTGTTGAGATCACAAAGGCAAGTGTTCGTAGAGAGCGTATGGGACATATCGAACTGGCAGCTCCTGTATCTCATATCTGGTACTTCAAGGGTATCCCATCCCGTATGGGATTGATCCTTGACCTGTCACCAAGAACACTGGAAAAGGTATTGTATTTTGCATCTTATATCGTACTTGATGCAGGAGACACACCTCTTATGTATAAGCAGGTATTGTCAGAGCAGGAATATCAGGATGCCAGAGAACAGTACGGCTCAACTTTCAAGGTTGGCATGGGTGCTGAGGC
>CAVLBP010000057.1:0-15190 GCA_963661325.1 bacterium | reverse complement strand
TATTAAAAGAAAAAGATTTCTCGAAGAGACTCACCTAACCTGCTCCAAAGTTTTCTTTGCCCTCGCCCCTGGCCTAAGCCCTAGACGATTTCCATCTGCGACAGCCCCTGCAATCGTCTGCCCCAAGCCAAAGGGGACAGTCCATATGGCAAAAGGAACGTCCCTTGTGGCTTGTGCATCTGCGGCTTCCATGCTACAATAATCTCCGAGAAAAATGGTAGGAAATGAGGAAGATCAGATGTTGACACAGTTTTCAAGAACGGAGTTATTGTTAGGCAAGGAGGGCATGGAGCGCCTGAAGAATGCCAGAGTAGCCGTCTTTGGCGTAGGCGGCGTAGGCGGTTATGTATGTGAAGCCCTGGTGCGCAGCGGCGTGGGAGCCTTTGACCTGATCGACGACGATAAGGTATGTCTGACCAATATCAACCGTCAGATCATCGCAACACGTTCCACGGTCGGCAAATACAAGGTCGACGTGATGAAAGAGCGTATGCTGGACATCAACCCGGACGTAAAGGTGGAGACTTACAAGTGCTTCTTTTTGCCGGAAAATGCAGATGACTTTCCTTTTGCAGAATATGATTATGTGGTGGATGCCGTAGATACCGTGACGGCAAAGATTGAACTGGTCATGAAATGTCAGTCTATGGGCGTGCCGATCATCAGCAGCATGGGGGCTGGCAATAAACTGGATGCCAGTGCTTTTCAGGTGGCAGACATCTATAAGACCAAGATGTGTCCGCTGGCAAAGGTCATGCGTCGTGAGTTAAAGAAGCGGGGCGTCAAGAAATTGAAGGTCGTTTATTCGGAGGAAAAACCGACAAGACCGATCGAGGACATGGCGATCAGTTGCCGTACCCATTGTATCTGTCCGCCGGGGGCAGCCCACAAATGTACGGAGCGCCGTGACATTCCGGGAAGTGTGGCATTTGTGCCGTCGGTTGCCGGACTCATTGTGGCAGGAGAAGTCGTCAAAGATCTGGTAAATAAGAAATAAGATGTATTATAATAGAAGAACTTGAACATAGTAAGCACAGGTTTATAGCAGGAGAAAGAAGCAGGCATGAAAATACGGACCTATGAGAAAAAGGCACATGTAAAAAACGGCATTGCAAGACTCTTCTTCTCTGTGCTTGCGATCGCCTTAGAGATCGCCTTTATCGTGGTGGTCTTTACCAGACTCAATGCTTATGCCGAGGGCATCAATATCGCCACGCGTGTGCTGGCGGTGGTTTTGGTCGTATGCATTTACGCGCAGGATCGGACAAGTAGTATGAAAACTCCCTGGATCATGCTGATCCTTGCCTTCCCGATTTTTGGCATCATCATGTATCTTCTGGTCGGTCTGAATGGTCACACCTATAAGATGCGGCAGCGTTATGATGCCGTGGATGCCATCGTGCTTCCTATGCTGGCACAGGGACCGGGGGAGGATCATGTGAAAGCCGCTATGGAAGAACTGCGGGATAAGAACGAACAACTGGCAAGTATCTCCTATTATTTACAGGAAAAGAGCGGATTTCCGGTCTATGCAGATTGTCCCATTACCTATTATGACGAGGCTTACAAGGGGTTTGAGGCACAAAAAGAAGCCTTAAAAAGGGCAAAGCATTTTATTTTTATGGAGTATTTTGCCATTGAGCAGGCAGAAGCCTGGAATCAGGTGGAGGAAATTTTAGTAGACCGGGTCAAGGCTGGCGTGGAAGTCCGCGTCTTTTATGATGATATCGGAAGCATCGCCTTTATCAACGGGGATTTTGCCAAGCACCTCAATGCGCTGGGCATCCAGTGCCGTATCTTTAACCCTTTTATGCCGGGCCTGAATTTCTTTTTAAATAACAGGGACCACAGAAAGATCATGGTCATTGACGGACTGGTGGGCTTTACCGGCGGTTACAATATGGCAAACGAATACTTTAATCTGACCCATCCTTATGGCTACTGGAAAGACACGGGCGTGAAGATCACAGGGCTGGCAGTGCGGAGCCTGACGGCGACCTTTCTGGAAAACTGGAATGCGGTCAAGGGCAACGATATTGATGACGCCGATTTTGGCAAATATCTGGATCAGCCTTATGTGGATCCAAAAGTCTTGGAGGAGGAAGCCGGAGAGAGTGGACAAAGCAGGGCTTATGTGCAGCCTTATGCAGACCGCCCTATGGATAACGAGCAGGTGGGGGAGGAAGTCTACATCAGCCTGATCAATAAGGCGACTAAGTATTGCTGGTTTGTCACACCTTATCTCATTTTGACCGATGAGATGGTGCATGCCATCCGTCTGGCAAAAAAGCGGGGCGTGGATGTGCGCATCATCACACCGGCGATCCCGGACAAACGCATCGTCTATGCCGTGACAAGGTCTTACTATCATTGTCTGGCAAAGCACGGTGTCCGTATCTATGAATATACACCGGGCTTCTGTCATGCCAAGATGTGCGTGGTAGATGACGTGGCAGCCACCTGCGGCACGATCAATCTGGACTACCGAAGTCTCTATCATCATTTTGAAAATGGCTGTCTCTATGCTTATGGACCGGCAGTCTTAGAGACCAGACAGGACATGGAGACCATGATGCAGGAAAGTCTGGAAGTGACAGAAAAGTACAATACCGGGCGCAGTCAGGGCATGCGTTTTATCCAGATGCTCCTGCGTCTGATCGCACCACTGCTATAAAAAAGAGGAGTATACAAAAGAGAGTATGGGTCAGGGAATCTTAATTTTTCAAGCAATCGTGACGATCGCCTGTATCGCCTTTGTTCTGGCGGCAGGGATCCAAAAGTCCAACCGTCTGTCCAAATTGATGCTGATCGTGGCTTTTTTATGCCTGATCGAAAATGCGGCATATCTGATGGAAATACAGGCAGATTCGATTTCTGCCACCTTGCTGATCATGAAACTGCGTTATATCGGTGTGGCATTTATTGATACCTTTTTTCTCCTTTTTTGTATGCGCTATACCGGTAAAAAGATACCCGGTCATCTGGTCGGTGTCATGCTCTTAGCGGATATCATTGTTATGCTCAGTGCCTGGACCTGCCAGTATCATACGCTCTTTTATCGGGATGTTTATTATGTGACCGCAGGCAGTCTGACCTATCTGCAAAGAGTCTATGGACCGGCCATTTATTTCAATTCGGTCTACGAAGCGGTGCAGATCTTTGCCTGCGCGGGACTGGCACTTCAGGGCTGGCGTGAGGCAAAGGATGAAAAGTATCGCCGCAGTTGCAAGATGCTCTTTTTCTGCGTCCTCTTGCCTTTTGTGGTCGTCCCTATCCGTCTTTCGGGACTGGATCGGGGCTATGAACTCATTCCATCTTTGACCGCGGTAGGTATCATCCTTTTCTTTTCTTCTGCCATGGTGCAGGATATGTTTGACATCTCCCGAGTGGCACACAACAATATTTTTGAAAATATGCATGAGCCTATTATCATTGTCAATGGAAACTACGGCTTTGTAGAGGCAAATGCAAAGGCAAAAGAACTTTTCCCATCCCTGAGAGAACAGCGGCAGGGACAACTTTTGACCGAGACCAAACTTTTGTCCTATCTGCGTACCGGGATCGCCAATAAGATGTATTTAGGCGCGCAGGTCTATGACGTACATATCGACCAGATCTATGAGGAGGGCGTCCTCATGGGCTATTCCATCCTCTTAATGGATATGACGGATGAGGAAAAGCAGATGAAGCGGATCCAGTCTCTTGTGACAGCCGCCAACGAAGCCAATCAGGCAAAGAGTGATTTTATCGCCAGTATGTCACACGAACTGCGAACCCCGATCAACTCCATCATGGGCATGAATGAGATGATCCTGCGCGAGGCAAAGGATCCACAGATCTTGCAATACGGAAAAGATGTGGAGAGCGCGGCAAATATGCTGCTGAGTCTGGTCAATGACATTTTGGATTCCTCCAAGTTATCGACCGGAAAACTCAATATCCTGCCGGTACATTATGATCTGGGCAATATGCTGTCCGATCTCTATCAGATGTTGTTGCCACATGCAAAGAAAAAGAATCTGACCTTTCAGGTCGTGGTGGATCCGACCCTGCCGCGTGCCTATATCGGGGATGATATCCGTATCCGCCAGGTCTTGATCAATCTTCTGACTAATGCGATCAAATACACCGCCCAGGGAAGTGTGACCTTTTTTGTGGAGCCGGTGCATACGACGGAAAATGCAGATCTGGGCGTGCGCTTTTCGGTCAAAGATACCGGTAATGGCATCAAGCCGGAGAAGATCCCGCAGATCTATGAACGCTTTGACCGTGTGGAGGAGGCGGCAGTCCGCCATATCGAGGGCAGCGGTCTGGGACTTAGCATTTCTTCTTCCCTCTTACAACTGATGGGAAGCAAATTAGATGTCTGGAGCCAGGAAGGCGTCGGCAGCGACTTCTCCTTTGTTCTCTACCAGCCGGTAGCGGATCCGACACCGATCGGGGAATTTGAGCAGATGGTGGCACAGAATGTGGCATATGAGGAGTTTTCCTCCGGGTTTGTGGCACCAAAAGCCCGGATCCTTCTGGTTGATGACAATGAGATGAACCGTCGTGTCTTTGTGGAACTCTTAAAGGAGAGCAAGATACAGATCACCGAGGCAGATAGCGGTGCGCAGTGTCTGCGCCTGACAAAAGAACATGCCTATGATCTGATCTTTTTGGATCATATGATGCCGGAAATGGATGGTATCGAGACGCGGCGGCAAATGTTTTTGGATGAGGGCAATCTCTGTCAGCAGGTGCCGATCGTCATGTTGACCGCAAATGTGACGGCGGGTGCAAGAGAAAAGTATCTGACAGAGGGCTTCTGTGACTTCTTGCCAAAGCCGATCCTATACGATCAACTGGAAAAGATGCTTCTTACCTATCTGCCAAAAGATCTGGTGGAAAAGGGGCAGATGGATGATAAAGACCAGGTGCAGGCAGATATGGAACTGCCACAGATCGAGGAGTTTGACGCGGAATATGCCATGTTGATCTGGAAGAGTCCATCGCGCTATCGCACCGGCTTGCAGGAATTTGCCCGTGATCTTGCAAGAACGCAGGAAAAGTTGACGACTCTTTTTGACATGGCATGGACGGATGAGACAAAAGAGGACTACAGACGCTGCATCCATACCCTAAAGGGTACGGCAGCAACTGTGGGAGCCCTGCTTTTGTCAAAGACAGCCCGCCTGCTAGAGATAGCCCTGGGCGGCGGACAGACCGATCCGGTGCAGACCCTGCATCCTATGCTTATGGAGCAGATCGAGGATGCCAGAAGGCACTTGGCAGATTATTTCAAAGATCACAAGGATACGGCGGCGGAGACCAAGGAAAATCTCTTGGAAATGATGCAGTCGGCGCTGGAAAATCAGGATCTACAGGCGGTAGATTTCCTTTACCAGCAGTTGCAGGACAGTGCATGGAGCGTGGATGCAGCATCGGTGCTGGCGACACTGGGACAGGATCTGGCGGAATTTTCATGGGATTCTGCGGCGCGTAAGGTGGAAATCCTGCGGACTTTCTGCTAAGATAGGTAGGCGAAAAAGAGAAAAAGGATAGGATTGGTTAGAAATGAAGCAAAAGGTAAAACTGATCGCATCGGATCTGGACGGCACGCTTTTACAGAATTATATGCCGGATTGTTCCGAGGAGGCGATCGAACTGATCACGGCACTGACAAAAAAAGGCGTGATCTTTGTGCCTGCCAGCGGCAGACAATATTTTAACTTATATAATATGTTCAAAAAGGTGGATGGGGATGTCATGTATCTCTGTGAAAACGGAGCCTTGGTCTTTTATAAGGATAAGGTCTTGCTCAAACGGGAGTTTGACCGTGCCTTAGCCTTGGAACTTTGCCATATGGTTATTGACGATCCAAAATGTGAAGTCTTGATCTCCGGGGAGCGCACCTGCTATGTGGTGCCAAAGTCTGAGGACTATGTGGATTATCTGAGAAACCACATCAAAAATGATGTGACCGTGATCGGGGCACCGGAGGAGATCACAGAGCCGATCATCAAGGTATCTTATTTTACCCCAAAGGACTACCGGGATCAGGTGACGGCATACTTTACGGAACAGATTGCCGGAAGATGCCAGCTTATGGTATCCGGTAATGAGTGGGCGGATTTTGCGCCGCTCGGCGCCAATAAGGGAACGGCACTTGAAGCCATCGGTCAGCAGATGGGGATCGCACCGGAAGAAATGGTTGCCTTTGGTGACAACGAAAATGACCGTTCTATGTTGGAATTTGTAGGACAGCCTTATCTGATGCAAAAATGCAATCCGACCATGGAGGATGTCAAAGCCAATCGCTGCGACCGCGTGGAAGATGTTTTGCGTCAGATTTTAAATGAAATGTTGTAGATACAACATATTTTTTAGGACAAATATCTTATGATCGAGTCATCTTAGGAAACAAAAGGAGAATAGATCATGAGAAGAAAGATTGTTCATATTGAAGAAGAAAAATGTAATGGATGTGGCGCCTGTGCGACATCCTGTCACGAGGGAGCCATTGAGATCGTAAACGGCAAGGCAAAACTCATCAAGGACGATTATTGCGACGGACTTGGCGACTGTCTGCCACATTGTCCGATGGATGCCATCCATATCATTGAAAGAGAAGCGGCAGATTATGACGAAGTCGCAGTCAAGGCGCGCATGGAAGCAGCCAAAGGAGAGACCAAGCCATTTGTATGTCCGGGCAGCATGGCAAAAGCCATTGCACATGAGGATGCGCCGGAAGATGTGCCGGCAACAAAGGCTGCAAGTGTCAGCCGTCTTGCCAACTGGCCGGTGCAGATCAAACTGGCGCCGCCACAGGCACCTTATTTTGACGGAGCAAGGCTTTTGATCGCAGCAGACTGTACGTCATATGCTTATGCATCCTTCCATGAGGAATTTATCAAGGGGCATGTGACTTTGATCGGCTGTCCAAAGTTGGATGCGATCGATTACAGTGAAAAATTAACGGAGATCATCAAGGCAAATGACATTAAGAGCGTGACGATCGTGCGTATGGAAGTACCGTGTTGCGGAGGGCTGGAATATGCAGCCAAGACCGCTTTACAAAACAGCGGCAAATTCCTTCCTTGGCAGGTCGTGACCATCTCCATTGATGGCAGGATCCTTGATTAAGGAAAAATGTTGACAGAATTGATTATTGCCTTAGAAAATGAAGAGATCGAGGTCGAGATCGTAAGATCCAAGCGGCGGAGTATGGCACTTCAGATCCGGACGGACGGATCCGTCCTTGCGCGTGTACCCATGCGGGTTTCAGACAGGACCATCCGCCGCTTTGTGACTTCGCACGCCCGCTGGATCGAGGAAAACCGCAGCCGGATGTTTGAAAGAAGACAGTATCTGGCGGAGAATCCTTACGACATCCCGGAATGGGAGAGCCTGACGGCATCCGACAAAAAAATAGCAAAGCAAAAGATAATAGAGCGCGTAGACTACTATGCAGATTGCATGGGGATAGACTACGGCTCTATTTCTATGCGTAATCAAAAGAGCAGGTGGGGCAGTTGCAGCAGCAAGGGAAATCTTAATTTCAATTATCGACTGGCTTATCTGCCGCAGGAATTGTTAGACTACGTCGTGGTGCATGAACTGGCGCACCGCCGGCATATGGACCATTCCAAGGCTTTCTGGCAGGAGGTCGAGACTTATTATCCAGATTATAAAGAATGTCGGCGGACATTAAACGATATCATGTTAGCATAAGGAGAGAGGGATGCGGTATTACATTGCGGATTGTCATTTTTTCCATGAAGCACTCAACCGGGAAATGGATCACAGGGGCTTTGCCTCCGTGGAAGAAATGAATGAATATATGATAAAAAGATGGAATGAAAAGGTCAGAAACCGCGACGAGATCGTGATCTTAGGAGATCTTTCCATGGGAAATGCCGAGCAGACCAATGCCCTTTTAGACCGTTTGCAGGGCAAGTTGTTCCTGATCGTCGGCAATCATGACAACCGCTATCTGCGGAGCAAGACCTTTCACAAGGAGCGTTTTGGCTGGATCTATCCTTATGCAGAACTCCATGATGACGGTCGCAAGGTCGTCCTTTCCCATTATCCCATTGCCTGCTATAACGGGCAGTATCTGAAAAACAAAAAGGGGGAGCCGCGGACTTATATGCTCTATGGGCATGTGCATGACAGCCATGACGAGCGCCTGATCGAGCAGTATCAGCAGATGGTGGAAAAAACCAAAATCACAGACCGCAGTGGTGGGACGCAGAACCTTTCTTCCCATATGATAAATTGTTTTTGCATGTATTCGGACTACCAGCCCCTCAGTCTGGATGAGTGGATCTCGTTGACTGAGCAGCGACTTATCCGTTGCCAGAATGTGGAAGATTCATTATAATATAAGAGTTATCATCTAAGGAGGTAATCATACGAAATGAAGAAAGAAAATAAGAAAATGGCACAGGAGCGAAGAGCCGCAGAACGTAAAAAACAGGCAACCATGCGCTTGGTGAGAAATGCCATCATCATTGCACTTATCGTTGCATTTTTTGTCGGCATGATCGTCTATGGCGTGATCGATAGCCGTAAGCAGAAGGCTGCCGAGGCGGAGGATGCCCAGCAGACAACAACAGATACGTCGACCCAGGAGGATTCCACCACACAGGATTCTTCGGATACGACAAAGACGACATTGCTGACAGATACCAGTCTGGAAGTAAAGGAAGGCGATACGGTCAATATCGATTATTCCGGCAGTATTGATGGGTATGTTTTCCAGGGAGGAACCGCAGAGGGACAGGATCTGACCATCGGATCCAATACTTTTATCGATGACTTTGAGGAGCAGTTGGAAGGTCATAAGGTAGGAGAGACCGTTGAGGTCAATGTCACATTCCCGGAAAATTATGGACGTTCTTATACAGACGATAATGGCGAGACCAAGAGTTTCAATGGGGCTGAGGCAGTCTTTACCGTCAAGATCAACGGCATTTACGGACAGGCAGAAGAATAAGGGAGGAAAAGCAAATGAGAAACATTACCTTAGGAAGCACAGGGATCACAGTGCCACAGAATGCCTTTGGGGCACTGCCGATCCAGCGTATCAGTGCGGAGGATGCAGCGGGACTTTTGAAAAAGGCATACGAAGGCGGCATGCGCTTTTTTGACACGGCAAGAGCCTACAGCGACAGCGAAGAAAAAATGGGATTAGGACTTTCTGATGTCAGAGAAAATATCTACATTGCCTCCAAGACGGCAGCCAAGACACCGGAAGGATTTTGGAAAGATCTGGAGACTACATTGCATAATTTAAAGACCGATTACCTGGATATTTACCAGTTCCATTGTGCAGACCGCGTTTTTGCACCGGGGGATGGCACAGGTATGTATGAGGCAATGCTGGAGGCGAAGGCGCAGGGCAAGATCCGTCATATCGGTATCACGGCGCACAAGATCGGCATTGCCGAGGACATCATCGAATCCGGTCTTTATGAGACCTTGCAGTTCCCATTTTCCTATCTGTCTGCGGACAGGGAACTGGCACTTGTGGAGAACTGCCGTAAGCACAATATGGGCTTTATTGCCATGAAGGGTCTGGCAGGAGGACTGATCAATAATTCCACCGCAGCCATGGCATATATGACACAGTTTGACAATGTCCTTCCGATCTGGGGCATCCAGAAGGAGAGCGAGTTGGATGAATGGCTTGCCTTTATGGATCAGACACCGGAAATGACCGATGAGATCCGTGCCTTTATTGCCAAGGAATGTCAGGAACTGACCGGTGATTTCTGTCGTGGCTGTGGCTACTGTATGCCATGTCCGGCAGGTATCATGATCAACCAGTGTGCCCGTATGTCTCTCATGCTCCGTCGTGCGCCGTCAGCAAATTGGCTGACCGAGGAAATGCAGGCAGAGATGAAGAAGATCGAGGGCTGTAAAGAATGCGGCGCCTGCAAGAAGAAGTGTCCGTACGAATTGGATACACCGACATTACTAAAGAAAAATTACGAGGACTACAAGCGTGTGCTTGCAGGGGAAGTAGAGGTATAAGAGATGATCAATCCGGGAACTATGATGAAACTCATGAATGCAAAAAATACATTTACAAACAATCATCCAAAGTTTGTAAAGTTCTTACAGGTGGTATTTTCTTCCCGCGTGGAGGAAGGAACCGTCTTTGAGATCACTGTGACCAAGCCGGGAGAGGAACCGATCACGACAAATTTTAAGGTATTGCAGTCGGATCTGGAGTTGATGGAGAGCCTGAAGGATTTACAGTAACAGGCAGTGGAGTATAAAATGGAAGAAAAACGTCTGGCACTTTTGATCGATGCGGAGAACGCAAGTTCCAAGTACATCGATGCCATTATCAGTGAATTAAAAAAATATGGTGTGATCACCTATCAGAGAATGTATGGGGATTTTACCAGTCCAAATCTTGCAGACTGGCACAAAAAGGCATTGAAGCATGCCATTGTGCCGATCCAGCAGCCCCGCTATTCGTCCGGCAAAAACGCATCGGACATCATGCTGGTGATCGATGCCATGGATATCTTGTATCAGGACAAGACGGACGGATTTTGTATCGTGACTTCGGACAGCGACTTTACCAGACTGGTCAACCGCCTGCGCGAAGAGGGCATGTTTGTGATCGGCATGGGTAAATCCGATGCGTCAAAGACCTTTATTGCAGCCTGCAATGAGTACAAGTTTTTGGACAAGATCGTGGATGAGGAGGTCAAGGAGACTTCCAAGGCAAAGAGCCACAAGGAAAGTAATCACGACAGCAAGGGCGATTCCATCACACCGATCGGAGAAATTAAATCAGCAATTAACGAATTGATCCAGCAGAGCGAGAACAATGGCGAGCATGCCAATCTTGGCTCTACCAAGAGCAACCTGCAAAGACTTTTCCCGGATTTTGATGAGAGAAATTACGGCTACAGTTCCATGCGCACCTTTATCGAGGAAGCGACCAAGTTCGAGACCATGCAAAAAGGCACTGCCATCTGTATCCTGCGCAGCAGTGACCATGGTAAGGATATCGAAAAAGAAGTAGAAAAGTTTGTGCAAAAGGCGGCAGCCAGCACCGTGGAACTGGGAACGCTTGGCAGGATGATCGCGACGGAATATCCGGATTTCAAGTACAAGGATTACGGTTATGCCAGACTTTCCAAGTATGTCAGCAGTGTGCCGGGTGTGCAGATCGAGAACAATCTTGTATCGGCAATACTATAAATTGATGTATAGAAATGAGGAGAATTTCAGATAATATATAGGAGAAGCGGAGAGAGTGAACATGAAGATATTATTTTATGATGCAAAGAAATATGATATCGATTCTTTTGATAAGGAACTGGCAAATTATGCGTCCATAGAGATCGAGTATCTGGATGCGGATATCAATGTGAGAACGGCGGCTCTGGCAAAGGGCTATGACGCTGTCTGTGCCTTTGTCAGTTCCGACTTATCCGCACCGGTTCTGGAAGTTTTGCACGAGGAAGGCGTAGGGCTGGTCCTATTACGCTGTGCAGGTTTTAACAATGTGGATCTGGAAAAGGCAAAGGAATTGGGACTTACCGTCCTTCGCGTACCGGGCTATTCCCCGGAGGCCGTGGCAGAGCATGCCATGACACTGGCGATGAGTGTCAACCGCCGTATTCATAAAGAATACATCAAGGTGCGGGAGAACAATTTCAGTCTGGAAGGACTCATGGGGATCAACTTTTACGGCAAGACCGCGGGCATTATCGGTACGGGTAAGATCGGTGCCGCTATGGCGCGTATCTGCCGCGGTTTTGGTATGCGTGTGACCGCTTATGACAAATACCCAAACCCGTCTTTGGATTTTATCGAGTATAAGGAATTAGAAGAAGTTTTCCGGGAAAGTGACCTGATCTCTTTGCATTGTCCACTGACGATCGACAATTATCATATGATCAATGCCAAGACTATTTCTTTGATGAAAGATCAGGTGGTGCTGGTCAACACCTCCCGCGGGGAACTGGTCGATACGGACGATCTGATCGCCGGGATCCGTGCCCACAAATTTCACGGTGTGGGACTGGATGTCTACGAGGAAGAGTCCGGCAATGTATTTGAAAATCGTGAGGCGGACATCATGGAACATTCCGTTACGGCAAGACTTTTGTCTTTTCCGAATGTGATCGTTACCTCACATCAGGCATTCTTTACCGAGGAGGCTATGGAAGCCATCAGCCACACGACCTTAGAAAATGCACTGGGCTATGAAAAGGGAGAGATCCCTACAGGCAATCAGGTGTAAGTTTAAAATGATTTTTCTTGGAACTCAGGATGCCTTCGCGCTGCATCTTGCTGAGTTCATTGGAGAGGGCGCTGCGGTCGACCCCCAGATAATCTGCCAGTTGTTGGCGGTCAAAGGGAATGTCGAATTCGTAGTTGCCCTCTTTTTGTGCAAAAAAAGACAGATAGGATAAGAGCCTGCCGCGGATGGTCTTGGGTGAGGTGTGGAGGATATGGCGGGACATATGCAGGTTTTTCTGTGAGGAGATAGCAAGCAGGTTGCCCAGCAGGGCGCGGTGGCTGTAGCAGGACTCCTGACAGGGATTTAAGATGGTCCGGGTCTGCAAGAACAGGACTTCTGTAGGCTCGTTGGCGACGATATCGACCATGAGGATCTCATCCGGCGTCAGGGCATAAGACTCGGCAAAGATCGCGCCTGCGCCCAGACGATCCATCACGGTACGATTGCCCCAGAGGTCGTTATTTTCAATGGTGATATTGCCCGAGAGAATCAGACCGATGGCGGAGACCGTCTGTCCGGCACGCAGGATCAGGCTGCCTTTTTCATATTGTCTGGTCTGCACAGAAAAACAGGTCAGCATCTTTTCCAGTTCGTCCGCTGCAATGCCGCGGAATAATCTTGTATTTGCTAAAAATTGGTAATTCATTTTATCTCCTTTTGTTGTTGTAACAACATAATTGTTCTGGTGAAGATAGTATATCCAACTTATTATGTAAGCACAACTTCTTTACAGAAAGGAAGTGGCTTGTTATGATATTCTGGTGTCAGGTTCTGACACCAGAAGGAGAACAAGCCATGCTTTCTTTAAATCGAAATCAGATCAAATATATTGTGATCCTAGCCATGCTTATCGATCACATTGCCTGGGCTTTTGTGCCGCTTGCCTCCTGGCAGGGGCAGATCATGCATATGATCGGTCGTCTGACAGGACCGACCATGGCATATTTTATTGCTGAGGGATATGTGCATACACGAAGCGTAAAGAAGTATGCCAAGAGGCTTGCCATTTTTGCGGTCATTTCCTGGATTCCCTTTACCTTTTTTGAGTATGGGCATTTACCAATCTATAAATTAAATGGAAATTATACATTTGATTTTTCGCCGGGCGTTATCTATACCCTCTTTCTAGCCTTGCTTGCTATCTGGGTATGGGATAAGGGGACGATGATGGAGGCACAGAAAAAAGCCATCATTGCTTTCCTCTGCATCTTGTCCATTTTTGGAGATTGGCCGGTTTTTGACATCCTCTATGCTATGTGTTTCTTTTGTTACCGGGATGATGAAAAGAAGAAGTGGTCGACTTATACCCTGATCTCTATCTGTAGTTTTGTCTTTGGGGGATTTGGCATCTGGGGCATATATCAACTGGGCGTCTTTTTGGTGCCGCTTCTTCTACATTATACTTATAATGGAAAGGCGGGCAGTAAGAAGCCCATACACAAGTGGTTCTTTTATGTATTCTATCCCCTGCATTTACTGGTCCTTGGCGTCTTAAAAATTTTATAAAATATGATCTGACAGAAAGCCTCGTGCGCATGGTGCGCGCGGGGCTTTTCTTTCATTGAGAAGTTTAGAAAACTTAAACCGTTCCTGTGATGGTCAGAGTTGCGGAACCCGGAACAATGGAGATAGCACCGGTCGTAGGATCCTGTGTGTAAGAGGCGGCAGGTACGGTGATGACACCGGCGGTCGATACAAACTCTCCGGTGGTGGCATCATAAGTGTACTCGGTGCCCTCCGTCCAGGCTGTGCCATTGAAGGCGACCGTGATCGGATTTAAGATCGGGTCAAAACGGTCGGAGACGATCAGGGCATCGGCTTCATCCGCTGCGGTGTTGCCGTAGTTCTGGATGATAAAGGTATAGGTCAGTTGGCCGTTTTCGGAGACGGTCGTCGGCGTTAAGGATTTGCTGATGCGGAGTACCGGCTCGCTGTAAGCATTGACTGTAGCACTTGCCGTGATTGGATTGGCGATATTGTTGGCATTGATGGTCGCTGTGTTGGTGATGCTGCTTTCCTGTGCCAGTGGAGCATAATCGTTGGTCTTAGCCTGATAGATGACGGTGACATTGCCTTTTGCCGGGACAGACAGACCGGAAATGGTCAGGGGAGGACCGGCGGTCACGGTCGGTGTCGGCTGCAAGACGCCACCCACATAATAGCGGACGGTTCCCACCACATAGTCCATAGGCACAAGTGTCAAGGTGTTTAAGGTGTAGGCACCCAGATTATCGGAGATGGTCACTCCGGTCATGGTGGTATTGCCTGAGTTTAAGATGTTGACGACATAGGTCAGGGTATCATCCTGCTGATACTCGGTCTGTACGGCGGTCTTTGTGGCAGAGAGCATTTCGACCAGTTCACCGGTCGTGATGTTGGATGTGGTCGTATTGCCATTGTAGGACAAGGTCGCCTGGTTATAAAAAGTTGCCATAGCTGAAATTCTTTCTTTTTTTATTATTCTATGTGGCATGAAAAAAAAGGTACAGAAAATTAAGAAGAAATGTTGACAACGTATGAATATATGAATATAATTACATATGAACAGATGATAAAGATAAAAAGTACAAAAGATAAAGAAAGAGAAAGGAGGATTTCAGGTGGCAGAGCAGAAGTCAGAATTTTTGGCAGCGCATGAGGAACTGGTAGAACAGGTACTCCAAAACCAGCCGGAGGATGAATACCTATATGATCTGGCAGAACTTTTCAAGGTCTTTGGCGATTCGACCAGGATCAAGATCTTATATGCTTTATTTGAAAGCGAACTCTGTGTCAGCGATATTGCACAGATCTTAAATCTGAACCAATCCGCAGTCAGTCACCAACTCCGCATTTTAAAGGATGCCAAGTTGGTCAAGTTCAAACGGAGCGGCAAGAGTATTTTTTACTCGCTGGATGATGACCATGTGCGCACGATCCTATCCATGGGTATGG
>CAVLBP010000056.1:0-15522 GCA_963661325.1 bacterium | reverse complement strand
TCCAACTCTGTATGCTATGCCAAGGACGGACAGGCGATCGGCATCGGAGCCGGTCAGCAGTCACGTATCCACTGCACACGTCTGGCAGGAAGCAAGGCAGACAACTGGTGGCTGCGCCAGTCTCCACAGGTGCTGGGACTGCAATTTGTAGACGGTATCCGCCGTGCAGACAGAGACAATGCCATTGATCTGTATATCGGCGAAGATTATATGGATGTGCTTGCGGATGGCGAATGGGAAAAGATCTTTAAGGTAAAACCGGAGGTCTTTACCAGAGAAGAAAAGAGAGCATGGCTGGATAAGAACACGGGCGTTGCTTTGGGATCCGACGCTTTCTTCCCATTTGGGGATAATATCGAAAGAGCCCATAAGAGCGGTGTGGCATATGTAGCACAGCCGGGCGGATCTATCCGCGACGATCATGTGATCGCAACCTGCAACAAATATGGTATGACGATGGCCTTTACCGGCATCCGTCTTTTCCATCACTAATGCCAGTGGGGACGTTCCTTTTGACACAAGGAGTGACCCCATTGGCTGGAAAAAAGGGTGGACAGTTCAAGTGACTGTCCACCCTTTTTATGAAAACTTTCTGGTATATTCGTTTGGGAAAAACTGCCCGGTCTTATTGGAAAGCATCATGCGATAGACATCCGATGCAAAGATGTCCTTATCCAAAAGATGCAGGGCTTCCGGTGTGAGAAGTCCCTTGGCATTCTGGGGGCTTGTGATCAGAGGAACAGCCCCATTTTTTTTGATCTGTTTTAATAAAGGACGATCATTATCTGAAAAACCTAAGATACGCAGATATGGCACCAGTTCTTTTGCATCGAGAGGGCAGGTATCGTTTGGCAGGAACATATCCTGCTTTTTTATATCCAAAAGAATATGGCATAAAACGCGGGAGATCCTGCTATAGGCAAGGTCTTTGGATTTTAAGACTTGACAAAAAGAATGAAAACTTGCAAATAAATGTCGATTCTGCAAGATTTTATTCGAAATATCAAAATTGGCATCGGCAATCTCTGCAAAGTCCTGCTTTGCGGTCAATGCATAGTGCAGTAAAAGGGAAGTGTCATCCGCAAAAAGAAATTGCCCGTCATGGATCAATTCTTTTACAGAAGGATGCAAGACTTCCGGGATCTGGTCTAAAAGCAGGGCGAGTTCCCGGTCACTCATCTGCGGATGGTCTGCCAGAAAATGCCGGATGCCGGAAGCAGATGCCATGTCCTGCTCCAGGGATTTCTCATGATAGCCGGCACCCTGTCTTTGCAGACAAAGGGGTGTCATGGAAGAATTTAAGCGGGAGAGTGCCCCTAGATATTCTATGGCTAAGATATTGTTGGGCTGGGATAAGATCTCGGCATGAGCAGGATTTTCCAGGGCTTTTGCGCGGGCTGCGGCATAGGAAGATCCCTCCTGCAAAGCCTGGCGCAGGAGAGCCTGGTAGGCAGGGGATTCTTCAGACAACCTGTCTGCGATGGCTTGCAAAGCCGCAAGATCAGGACATTCACTGCCAAATAAGAGGGTATCCACCAGCCCTGTATTTTGCAAAAGAGCCACACCGCCGGTTGCAAAGATCTGGGCGCTGGCGGTCGCGTAGACAACCGGAAGTTCCAAGACCAGGTCGGCACCGCAGGAGAGGGCATGGTCTGCCCGGCTGTACTTGTCAAAAAGCGCCGGTGTGCCACGCTGGGTAAAAGGACCGCTCATAGCGACGATCACGTAGTCTGCGCCGAGTCTTTCCTTGGCATAGCGGATCTGATACGCATGTCCTTTATGGAAGGGATTGTATTCTGCAATGATGCCTACGACTTTCATGTATGATCTCCTTGAAGATAAGTGCAATACTGATATGTAAAACGATAGCATAAAGGCGATCGGGCGACAAGCGGCAAATCATATTCTGCCGCGCAGATTGGACTTAAATAAATCCATACTGGTATCTTGTACCAAAAAATAATTGATAGTATAATAGACTTAAGTTTGGGCATGTCCCAAGAAAAGGAAATAAGAAATGGAGAGATAAACGATGAATATTTTAGTTATCAACTGTGGAAGTTCTTCTTTGAAGTATCAGCTCATTGATTCTGAAAGCGAGTCTGTACTTGCAAAGGGACTTTGTGAACGTATCGGTATTGACGGCAGACTTGTATATCAGAAGACCGGTCTGGATAAGGAGATCACAGAGACAGATATGCCAACCCATAAGCAGGCGATCCAACTTGTGATCGAAGCACTCATCAACGACAAGACAGGCGCGATCAAGAGCCTGGATGAGATCGATGCCGTTGGACACCGTGTCGTACATGGCGGAGAGAAGTTCGCATCTTCTGTTGTACTTACCGATGAAGTATTAAAGACCATCGAAGAGTGTAATGATCTTGCACCACTGCACAATCCGGCAAACCTGATCGGTATCAATGCCTGCAAGGAACTCATGCCAAATGTACCTATGGTAGGTGTTTTTGATACTGCTTTCCATCAGACCATGCCAAGAAAGGCTTATCTGTACGGACTTCCATATGAATATTATGAGAAGTACGCAGTAAGACGTTATGGTTTCCACGGAACCAGCCATAGTTTCGTATCTAAGAGATGTGCAGAGTACTTGGATATGGATCTGAAAAATTCCAAGATCATCGTAGCACACCTTGGAAATGGTGCATCTATCAGTGCTGTTTTAAATGGTGAGTGTGTAGATACTTCCATGGGTCTGACGCCGCTTGAAGGTCTTGTCATGGGAACCCGTTCCGGCGATATTGATCCGGCGATCATGGAGTTTATCGCAAAGAAAGAAAACTTGAACACCGAAGAGATGGTTACTGTATTAAATAAGAAGTCCGGTCTTTCCGGTATGACAAAGGGCGGATCCAGTGACTTCCGTGATCTGCAGGCTGAGATCAAGGCTGGCAACCAGTTGGCAGCAGACGCTGTTGAAGTATTCTGCTATCGTGTTACAAAATACATTGGTTCTTATGTAGCAGCCATGAATGGTGTGGATGCCATTGCATTTACCGCCGGTATCGGTGAAAATGTTGCACTTGTCCGCCGCAAGGTATGCGAATACTTAGGTTATCTTGGTATCGCTATTGATGAGGAGACCAACCTTAAGACTTTCGGTGATGAAGTTACCTTATCTACACCGGACAGCAAGGTAAAGGTATGCGTGATCCCTACCAACGAAGAACTTGCTATTGCAAGAGAAACAGTAGCACTTGTAAAATAAGAAATAAGGCGAAAAAGTTGTTGACAAGCGCCTGACGTCTATGTATAATAGTTTGAGTGTGAATAGGAGAGACTATGAAGTTTGATATTTTAGATGTCATTTCTACAGCCGATAAGAAACGGGAGATACCTGTTACAACAGAGATGTCAGAAGTTTCTGTGAGCGGAGGCAGATTTCCTATTACCGACATTAAGCCATTCAGTATATGTCTGACAAATGATAACAATAAGCAATTATTGATTTCAGGTGACACTACTCTGGATGTGGTAGTTCCGTGTGACCGATGTCTGTCTGACGTCGATGTGACACTACAGATTGCCATTGATCGCAAGGTCATGCTTGCAGATGGACATGTGCAATTTGCAGAAGATGAGGAAAATACCTTTCTGGAGGAACATGAGTTAGATGTTGACAGACTGATTTATGACGAAATCTTGGTGAACTGGCCGACAAAAGTCTTGTGCAAGGATGATTGCAAGGGTATTTGCCCGGTGTGTGGTCAGAATTTGAATCAGCAGGACTGCGGATGTGATCGTCAGGTAATAGATCCAAGAATGGCAAAGTTCCAAGATATCTTTAATGAATTTAAGGAGGTGTGACCCGATATGTCAATTTGTCCAAAGAATAAGTCTTCTAAGGGTAGAAGAGATAAGAGAAGAGCAAACTGGAAGATGACAGCTCCTACATTAGTAAAATGTAGCAAGTGTGGAGAGTTAATGGTTCCACATAGAGTTTGTAAGAACTGCGGTTCCTACAATAAGAAAGAGATCATCGCTCAGGACTAAGATGAAACATGGGGCTTTCCTATTATGGAAAGCCTTATTTTTTTACTCTTTTGCCAGGGAGATTTGGTGTTGATTTATAGGTGCACTTATAGTATATTTTTCTTATGATGCATTTTTATGCATAGGAGGAAGGCGTATCATGGATAATATAAAAGTCGTAGCGGTAGATGCAATGGGCGGTGATAACGCGCCGGTAGAGATCGTAAAGGGATGCGTAGAGGCAGTCAAGGAAAGAGACGACATCAAAGTCCTTTTGGTAGGGCTTGCGGACGTGGTCAGGTCCGAACTGGCAAAATACACCTATCCGACAGATCGTATCGAAGTCGTACCGGCAAGTCAGGTTATCGAGACAGCAGAACCGCCGGTTATGGCAATACGCAAAAAGAAAGATTCATCGATCGTTGTGGCACTGAAACTGGTCAAGGAGGGCAAGGCGGATGGCTTTGTTTCCGCAGGCAGTTCCGGGGCAGTCTTAGTGGGCGGACAAGTGATCGTTGGCAAGATCAAGGGCGTAGAACGTGCACCTTTGGCGCCACTGATCCCGACCAAGAAAGGGGTATCGCTTCTGATCGATTGCGGTGCCAATGTGGATGCGAGATCTTCCCATCTGGTACAATTTGCGCGTATGGGATCGATCTACATGGAGCATGTCGTAGGTATCCCAAATCCGAAAGTTGCCATTGTCAATATTGGTGCTGAGGAAGAAAAAGGAAATGCTTTAGTCAAGGAGACCTATCCTTTATTAAAAGAATGTAAGGATATCAACTTTATAGGAAGTATTGAGGCGAGAGATATTCCGTCGGGCGCGGCAGATGTTATTGTATGTGAGGCATTTGTGGGCAATGTGATCTTGAAGTTATACGAGGGACTCAGTTCGACTTTGATCGGTGTGATCAAGACAGGTCTGATGAGCACCCTAAGGAGCAAGATCGGAGCGGCGCTGGCTTTGCCGGCTTTAAAGAATACCTTAAAAGCATTTGATGCATCCGCGTATGGTGGAGCACCGCTTTTGGGCTTGAAGGGGCTGGTCGTTAAGACCCACGGCAGTTCCAAGGCAAAAGAGATCAAAAATTCAATTATTCAATGTGTGTCCTTTAAAGAACAGGATATTAGTGGTAAAATACAAGCAAACATCTGCGTGGAAGATAAGACAGAATAGAGGAGGTAATTCGAGATGGAATTAGAAATGCTGAGAAAGGTCATTGCCGAGGTCTTGAATGTAGATCAGGCAGAGATTACAATGGATACCACATTTGTGGATGATCTTGGAGCAGATTCACTTGATGTTTTCCAGATTATTATGGGAATTGAAGAAGAACTTGACATTGAAGTGAATGTAGAAGAGGCTGAAAAGATCGTGACCGTTGGCGATGCTGTAGAATTGATCAAAAAGACGGTTGGTTAATCGAACAGAATGTTAGATGACAAAAGCCCTTGGTTCAAGGGCTTTTGCTCTGTTAAGGAGAAAAAAGTGAAGACAATAAAAGAGTTTCAGGAAGTAATAGGATATGAGTTTGAAAACGAAAGTTTATTGCGCCAGGCACTGACCCACAGTTCTTATGCGAATGAGAAGCATATGAAAAAGTTATCCGATAACGAACGGTTGGAATTTTTGGGTGATGCAGTGCTTGAGGCTGTTTCCAGTGAATTTTTGTTTTTGAATTACAGGGATCTTCCGGAAGGAGATCTTACGAGACTTCGTGCAAGCATGGTCTGTGAACCGACCCTTGCCTATTGTACCAAAGAGATCGATCTGGGATCTTATATCTATCTGGGCAAAGGAGAGGATATGACAGGGGGCAGGACGCGCAAGTCTGTCTTGTCAGATGCCTTGGAGGCAGTGATCGGTGCCATCTTTTTAGATGGTGGTTTTGATGCTGCCAAAGCCTTTGTCCTTCGTTATATCATGACGGACATTGAGCACAAGCGCATGTTCTATGACAGCAAGACCATTTTACAGGAAGTGTGTCAGGCAAAGTTCCACCAGAATGTGACCTATCATCTTTTGGGAGAGAGCGGACCGGATCACGCCAAAGTATTCCATGTGGATGTGACGGTGGGAGATCAGAAGTTGGGCGACGGCAGCGGTGGTACGAAAAAGGCAGCCGAGCAGGAAGCCGCTTATCATGGACTCTTGTATTTGAAGCAGCAGGAGAGTCAGAACAAATAGAAAGTTTTTGGGGAAGAATATGTATTTAAAAAGCATTGAAATGTATGGATTCAAGTCCTTCGCAAATAAGATCGTATTTGATTTTCATAACGGCATCACCGGCATTGTAGGACCGAATGGTAGTGGAAAAAGTAATGTTTCCGATGCGGTCCGCTGGGTACTTGGCGAACAGAGTGCCAAGCAGCTTCGTGGTGCAAGCATGCAGGATGTTATTTTTGCGGGAACAGAGAACCGTAAGCCGCTCAGTTATGCTTATGTAGCGATCACTATGGACAATTCAGACCATCTGCTTCCGATCGATTATGAGGAAGTGACGATTGCCAGACGCGTCTATCGTTCGGGCGAGAGTGAATACCTGCTCAATGGATCGCCTTGTCGTCTGAAAGATGTCAACGAACTCTTCTATGATACCGGTATCGGTAAGGAAGGGTATTCCATCATCGGTCAGGGACAGATCGAGCGGATCTTGAGCGGTAAGCCGGAGGAACGCCGCGAACTCTTTGACGAGGCAGTCGGCATTGTGAAGTTTAAAAAGCGCAAGGCCGCAACGGTCAAAAAACTGGAACATGAGCGGGAAAATCTGGTCCGTGTCAATGATATTTTGTCCGAGTTGGAGCGTCAGGTAGGACCGCTGGAGCGTCAGGCAGAGAATGCCAAACTCTTCTTAAAGAAAAAAGAGGAGTTAAAGACCTTAGAAGTCAATATGTTTTTGCTTGAGATTGAAGATATGAACCGTCGTCTTTCCGAGATCGAGAAAAATTATCAGATTGCCGAAACGCAGATGACGGAAAATAAGGACAAGCAGGAAAAGATCAAGGACCAGTATGCATCTCTGGAAGAAGGCTTAAATGCTATGGATGAGCAGATCCAGGGGATCCGTGAGGAGCAGAGCAATACGACGCTCATGAAGGGCAAACTGGAAAACCAGATCCGCATTTTGGAAGAACAGATCCGTTTTGCGGAGAGTGCGGATGAGAACCTTTCGGAGAGAAAGGGTGCCTTAGAGGCAGAAAAGAAGGAATATATCCGACAAAAAGATGCCTACGAGACAGAAAAAGCCCAGTTGCAGGAGCAGTTGGAAGAAGTGGAAAGACGGCTTGCTTCTGTGCGCAAGTTTAATGATGACTTGCAGGCAGATATCAAGAAATATTCAGATGGGATCGAGCAGAACAATCAGGCTATGATGGAACTTTTAAATAGCAAGGGAACCATCCAATCCAAAGAACAGCGTCTGGATACCATGTTAGAGCAGATCAATATCCGTAAGGCACAACTCAACCAGCGCCTCTTACAGCGTAAGACAGAGGAAGAAGATCTGAATGAACGCTTGGAGCGCTGTCAGAAGGAATACGAAGATGCCAAGTCTGCCTTGGATGCCAGCAAGCACAAGGAAGAGAAATACGGACATAAGGCGGTCGAGTGGAAGAACAAGCGCAGGGAAGCCCAGAACCGTCTGACAAGCAGTCAGGATGATTACAATAAGTTATCTTCCAAGTTAGAGGCTTTAAAGAATATTGCCGAGCGTTATGATGGCTACGGCAACAGTATTCGCAAGGTTATGGAACAAAAGGAGACAAATCCGGGTATCATCGGTGTTGTTTCCGATCTGATCCATGTAGACAAAAAGTATGAGATCGCTATCGAGACGGCACTCAGCGGTAACATCCAGAATATCGTGACCAAGGACGAGGCGACCGCCAAAAAGATGATCACCTATCTGAAAGAAAATCGTCTGGGACGTGCGACTTTCCTGCCATTGACCAGCGTTTCCGGCAAGGGCTTTGCCAAGGATAAGAGTATTTTATCCGATAAGGGTGTGCTGGGACTTGCCAACGAATTGGTGGAGGCGGATGCCAAGTATGCCAATGTCCTTTCGTATCTGTTGGGGCGTGTGATCGTGGTAGATACGGTAGATAATGGTATCGCATTGGCGAAGAAAAATCATTATTCTTTGCATATTGTTACACTCGAGGGCGAGTATTTCAGCCCGGGCGGATCCCTTTCCGGTGGACGTTTCAAGAACAACAGCAATCTGTTGGGAAGAAACCGTGAGATTGATGATCTGGAAAAGAAACTGGCATCTTTACGGGATGAGAAAAAGGCGGCAAAAGACCGCATCGCAGAGATAGAGACGGCACAGGCACTCTTGGAGGCAGACCGGGAAGAAAACCGCAGCGAGATGGAGAAAAATGCACTTGCCTGCAACACGGCACAGATCCATTTGCAGCGTGTGCAGGAGCAGAAGTCTGAAAGCCAGAATGCTTTCTCCAGTCTGAATACCGAGAGTGAGGAGATGGAGCGTCAGTTGCGTGACATCGCTGCCGGTAAGAAAGAGATCGAGCGTGAGCGTGCTGAGGCTGCCCAAAAGGAGCAATCCTTAAAAGAGCAGACCGAGGAATACCAGAAACTTCTGGATGAAAAGACCTATATGGAGACATCGGCAGCCCGCAATGTTTCTGAGGCACAGATCGAAGAAGCCAGTGCCAGACAAAAAGTTACTTTTGTCATGGAAAATTGCCAGCGTGTCGCAAGTGAGATCGAGAAGAAAGAAGCCGATATTGTACGTCTGGTAGAAGAAGCCAAGAATGGCAAAGAAGATGCCAATAAAAAGCGTGGCGATATTGAAGAGATCAAAAAGACCATGATCGCCAGCGATGACAATTTTGCAGCCTTAGAAAAACGTCTGAAAGAAGCCTTGGAACAAAAGGATGCTATGAACCAGGAATATAAGGGATTTTTCGGACAGAGAGAAGAAATCGCAGACCGCATTTCTGCTTTGGATAAGGAAATCTACCGCTTGAATTCACAGCGGGAAAAGTTGGAAGAAGCCATCAATTATCAGAACACCTATATGTGGGAAGAATATGAACTGACCCAGCGCGGGGCAGAAAAACTCCGCGATCCGGAATATGACAATCTGGACGAGATGCGTAGAGCGACATCCGGTGTCAAGGATGAGATCCGCCGTATGGGGAATGTCAATGTCAATGCGATCGAAGAATATAAGGAAGTATCGGAGCGATACAATTTCTTAAAGGGACAGCATGACGATCTGGTCGAGGCAGAGCAGACCTTGATGGGTATTATCGACGATCTGGATGAGGGCATGCGCAAGCAGTTTACGGAAGGTTTTGCCGATATCCAAAGAGAGTTTGATAAGGCATTTAAAGAACTCTTTGGCGGTGGCAAGGGTACGCTGGAACTGGTCGAGGGTGAGGATATCCTTGAGACCGGCATCCGCATCATCGCACAGCCGCCGGGCAAGAAGTTGCAGAATATGATGCAGTTATCCGGTGGAGAGAAGTCACTGACAGCAATCGCCCTTCTGTTTGCCATCCAGAACTTAAAACCGTCGCCATTCTGCCTATTGGACGAGATCGAGGCGGCATTGGATGACTCCAACGTAGGACGTTTTGCAAATTATTTACATAAGTTGACGAAGAACACGCAGTTTATTATCATTACTCATAGAAGAGGTACGATGAATGCGGCAGACAGACTCTATGGTATTACCATGCAGGAAAAGGGTGTATCTGCACTGGTATCCGTCAACCTGATCGAAAATGATTTGGATGCATAAGGAGAGAAAAGATGGCAGAAGGCGGTTTTTTTAAACGATTACTGGCAGGACTTACCAAGACCAGAGATAATTTTGTCAAGAACATGGATTATATTTTCCGTGGCTTTACCAATATTGATGATGAGTTTTACGAGGAACTCGAAGAGATCCTCATTATGGGTGATATCGGTGTTACCACGACGGAAAATATCTTAGAAGATTTAAAGCGCAAGGTAAAAGAGCAAAAGATCAAGGAGCCGGCAGAGTGCAAGGAATTGCTCATTGAGAGCATCCGACAGCAGATGGATATCGGGGAGGCGGCATATGAATTTGAAAACCGCACTTCGGTCGTTCTGGTGGTCGGTGTCAATGGCGTAGGCAAGACGACAACGATCGGCAAACTGGCTGCTAAGTTGCGCGCACAGAATAAAAAGGTATTGCTTGCGGCAGCCGATACTTTCCGTGCGGCGGCAGGCGAGCAGTTGAAGGAATGGGCGAACCGCTCCCAGGTGGATATGATCGGCGGGCAGGAAGGTTCTGACCCGGCATCCGTTGTTTATGATGCCGTATCTGCGGCAAAGGCGAGAGGATGTGATGTGCTCTTGATCGATACCGCGGGACGACTTCATAATAAGAAGAATCTCATGGAGGAACTGCGAAAGATCAACAATATCGTAGACCGTGAGTTCCCTGAGGCATATCGTGAGACGCTGGTCGTCTTAGATGGTACGACCGGACAGAATGCTCTCAATCAGGCAAAGGAATTTTCGGAGGTCACCGACTTAAGCGGTATCGTGCTTACAAAACTGGACGGTACGGCTAAGGGCGGTATCGCAGTGGCGATCCAGGCGGAACTTGGCATACCGGTCAAGTATATCGGCGTTGGCGAGACGATCGAGGATTTGGAGAAATTTGATGCGGAAGAATTTGTAAACGCATTGTTTTATACAGAAGAGCAGTAAAGGAGAAAAAAGATGTTGACATTAGACAAGTTTGAAGAAGCAAGTGAGATCGTCAGCGAAGTCACTTTGGAGACCAAGTTGATCTACAGTGATTTCCTGAGCGAAAAGTGTGGAAACAGTGTTTATCTGAAGCCGGAAAATATGCAGTTGACCGGGGCTTATAAGGTAAGAGGTGCTTACTATAAGATCAGCACACTGACACCGGAAGAAAGAAAGAAGGGGCTGATCACAGCGTCTGCCGGTAACCATGCACAGGGTGTTGCATATGCCGCAAAGAAGTTCGGAGCAAAGGCAACGATCGTTATGCCGACCACAACACCACTTATCAAGGTAAACCGTACCAAGAATCTGGGTGCCGAAGTTGTCCTTTATGGGGATGTCTATGACGAGGCATGCGCAAAGGCTTACGAACTGGCAGACGAGCATGGATATACCTTTATCCATCCTTTTGATGATCTGGCAGTTGCAACAGGACAGGGCACGATCGCCATGGAGATCTTTAAGGAGTTGCCATTGGTAGAATATATCCTGGTTCCGATCGGTGGCGGCGGACTTGCGACCGGTGTATCTACCCTGGCAAAACTTTTAAATCCGAAGATCAAGGTCATCGGTGTAGAGCCGGCAGGAGCAAATTGTATGCAGGCATCCATCAAAAACGGAAAAGTCACAACTCTTCCGACAGTCAATACGATCGCAGACGGTACAGCCGTAAAGACGCCGGGAAGCAATATTTTCCCATATATCCAGAAGAACTTAGATGATATCATCACAGTGGAAGATGATGAACTGATCGCAGCCTTCCTTGATATGGTGGAAAATCACAAGATGGTCGTAGAAAATTCAGGACTGCTTACCGTGGCAGCCTTAAACAAATTAAATGTCAAAGGCAAGCGCGTGGTTTCTATCCTCAGTGGCGGTAATATGGATGTCATTACTATGTCATCTGTTGTTCAGCAGGGCTTGATCTTTAGAGACCGTATCTTTACCGTATCTGTACTGCTTCCGGACAAGCCGGGCGAACTCGCAAGAGTTGCAGAGACAATCGCGGAAGTACAGGGCAATGTTATCAAATTGGAGCATAACCAGTTTGTAACGACCAACCGTAATGCTGCCGTAGAACTCCGTATCACCCTGGAGGCATTTGGCACAGATCATAAGAACCAGATCTTAGATGCCCTTGAAAAGGGCGGATATCAGCCAAAGATCGTGAGAACGAGTCTGTAAGAGGGAAATATAACAATTACAAGCAGGTGTCAAGAAAAAATACTTGACACCTGCTTTTGGCTATAGTATATTATACGAGGTGATGATATGAACGATAAGATTGAGCAGGGAGATCTTTATGATTTCTATGGTGAACTTTTAAACGATCATCAGAGAAGCATCTATGAAGATTTCGTACTAAATGACCTGTCTTTGGGAGAGATCGCAGCCGATCGGGGCATCAGCCGTCAGGCGGTGCATGATGTGATCAAGCGATCCACCCGCACATTAGAAGAATATGAGGACAAGTTACATCTGATTGAAAAGTTTGTTCATATCAGAGACAAAGTGAGGACGATTGATACTTTGGTACACGCTACCGATCAATATTCTGTGGAAGAGATCTTATCACAGATCACAGTCATATCCAACGATATCCTAGAGGAGTTATAAGATGGCATTTGAGAGTCTTTCAGACAAATTACAAAATGTATTCAAGAACCTTCGTGGTAAGGGACGTCTGAGTGAGGAAGATGTCAAGGCTGCTCTTAAGGAAGTCAAGATGGCACTCTTAGAGGCAGATGTCAATTTCAAAGTCGTAAAGAACTTTGTTAAGACAGTGCAGGAGCGTGCGATCGGTGCAGATGTGATGAATGGTCTGAATCCGGGACAGATGGTCATCAAGATCGTAAATGAAGAACTTACGAATCTGATGGGATCTGAGACGACGGAGATTGCTTATCGCCCGGGACAGCAGATCACGATCATCATGATGGTAGGTCTGCAAGGTGCAGGTAAAACGACCACGACCGCCAAGTTGGCAGGTCATGTGAAGAAAAAAGGCAAGAAACCGCTTTTGGTTGCCTGTGACGTATATCGTCCAGCTGCCATTACCCAGTTGCAGATCAACGGGGAAAAGCAGGGCGTACCGGTATTTGCCATGGGAGACAAGAACAAGCCGGCAGATATCGCAAAAGCATCCATCGAACATGCCAAGAAAAACGGCTTTAATGTTGTGATCCTCGATACCGCAGGCCGACTGCATATCGATGAGGGCATGATGGATGAGTTGGTTGAGATCAAGGAATCCGTAGATGTGGCACAGACGCTTTTGGTTGTCGATGCCATGACCGGACAGGATGCTGTCAATGTAGCAGGTACTTTCGATGAAAAGATCGGTATTGATGGAGTTGTCCTTACAAAGTTAGATGGTGATACCAGAGGTGGTGCGGCACTTTCCATTCGTGCCGTGACAGGCAAGCCGATCCTTTTCTGTGGTATGGGAGAGAAACTGGATGATCTGGAGCAGTTTTATCCGGATCGTATGGCGTCCCGTATCCTTGGCATGGGTGATGTGCTTTCTCTGATCGAAAAGGCAGAGGCATCCATTGATGAGGAAAAGGCAAAGGATCTATCCCGCAAGATGCGCAAGGCAGAGTTTGATTACAATGATTATCTGGACTCTATGGCGCAGATGAAGAAGATGGGTGGTATCGGCAGTGTGCTTGGCATGATGCCGGGGATGATCCCGGGCATGAACAGTGCGCAGGTCTCACAGTTAGAGGGTGCCATTGATGACAAAAAGATGGCACACATAGAGGCGATCATCCTTTCGATGACACCGGAGGAGAGAGCCAATCCGAAACTTATGAATCCAAGTCGTAAAAAGCGATTGGCAAGAGGTGCCGGCGTTGACATTGCAGAAGTCAACCGTTTCATCAAACAGTTCGATCAGACGAAAAAGATGATGAAAAAAATGCCGGGCATGATGGGTGGTAAAAGAGGAAGAATGAAATTTCCTTTTTAACAACATAAATTTATAATTTTTAATTTCTTAGGAGGAAAACAAAATGGCAGTAAAGATTAGATTAAGAAGAATGGGACAGAAGAAGAATCCTTTCTACAGAATCGTAGTAGCAGATTCCAGATCACCTAGAGATGGTAAGTGCATCGAGGAGATCGGAACATACGATCCAAATCAGGATCCTTCCGCATATCATGTAAACGAAGAGTTGGCAAAGAAGTGGCTCGCTAACGGAGCACAGCCAACAGAGACTGTAGCAAGAATTTTCAAGCAGGCTGGTATCGAGAAATAATCCATTTAAACAGGCATTGAAAGAACGAGGTATTAGGTGATGAAAGAATTAGTTGAAGTAATTGCAAAGTCACTGGTAGATTACCCGGAGGAAGTTGTTGTTACAGAGACAGAAAATGACAAGACCATTGTTGTTGAGTTACATGTGGCTTCATCAGATATGGGCAAGGTAATCGGCAAGCAGGGACGTATTGCAAAAGCAATCCGTTCCGTAGTGAAGGCAGCAGCCTCAAAGTCGGATAAAAAAGTCGTTGTAGATATTGTATAAGACTAAGATCCCTAATTGCCATGCAAAGGTGTGGCGGTTGGGGATTTTTTCTTATATCAATGGGACATTTTTCAGGAGAGAGTGTATGGATTTATATCAGGTAGGCGCGATCACACAGACACATGGAGTCCGGGGCGAGGTCAAGGTATTTCCTTTGACGGATGATGTGATGCGCTTTAAAAATATGAAGGATCTGATCCTAGATACCGGTCGAGAGCAGATCAGGCTGGAGGTGACTTCGGCGAGACCGCAGAAGAATCTTGTGATTTTAAAGTTCAAGGGATATGACAACATCAATGATGTGGAAAAGTACAAGGGAGCCAAGTTGTATGTGACCAAGGAAAACCGGGTTGCATGCGAAGAAAATGAGTATTTTATTGCTGACCTGATCGGTCTTTCGGTTGTGACAGACGAGGGTCTTGTGCTTGGAAATTTGACGGATGTGATCACGACAGGTGCTAATGACGTCTATGTGGTAGAGATGCCGTCTGGCAAGGAAGTCCTGCTTCCAGCCATCCGTGACTGTATCTTGCGTGTAGATGATGAAGAAAAGAAAATGACCGTTCATCTCTTGGACGGACTGTTAGAAGAGGAGTAAACGTGAAGTTTTTTGTTTTAACCTTGTTCCCGGAAATGGTCATGCAGGGCTTAAATACCAGTATTATCGGCAGGGCGATCCAAAAAGGACTCTTGTCCATAGAGGCGGTCAATATCCGGGATTATACTTTGGACAAGCATAAAAAGGTGGATGATTATCCTTATGGTGGCGGTGCGGGCATGGTCATGCAGGCACAGCCGATCTATGATGCGTGGAAGTCTGTTGTCGATCGTGTAGAAGGCAGTGTGCGTACCATCTATCTGACACCTCAGGGAAAGACTTTTGTGCAATCGGATGCCAAGAAACTGGCAGGCGAGGAAAATATCATCCTGCTCTGTGGACATTATGAGGGCGTAGATGAGCGCGTCTTAGAGGAGATCGTGACTGATTATATGTCGATCGGTGATTTTGTCTTAACAGGAGGGGAACTTCCTGCCATGGTCATGGTGGATGCCATTTCCCGTATGGTACCGGGGGTGCTTTCCAATGGGGATTCCAAGGAGACAGAGAGTTTTGAAAACAATCTGCTGGAATATCCACAGTATTCCAGACCGGAGGAGTGGAAAGGGAAAAAAGTACCGGCGATCCTCTTGTCGGGTGACCATGCCAAGGTGGATGCCTGGCGGCATGAGCAATCCCTGCTCCGCACAAAG
>CAVLBP010000055.1:7736-15542 GCA_963661325.1 bacterium | reverse complement strand
GTTATACTCCTTATTTTGCCTGAATTTTAAATGTGAGACGCGGTCTTTCTTTTTTGTCCGACCGCATATATTAGTATAGCACAGGGCGTCAAAGAGAGAAAGTCAGGTCTCATCTGAAAAAGATATAGCAAAAATCGGGTATTGATGGTAAAATATAGCGGTATATGTGTAAAAACAGTCGTTAGGCAGTAGGAATCAAGGAAGGAAATCGGCATTATGGGAATTAGTGTTGTTTTGTTGGCATATAAGGAGGAGGAGAATTTACGAGTTCTTTTGCCACAGATCATTGAAGAGGTAGAAAAGTGTAACGAGGAATATGAGATCCTTGTTGTAGATACAGCCAAACCTTTGGATAATACCAAGGGCGTTTGTCAGGAGTATGGCGCAAGATACATCAATCAGGAGGAACCGGGCTTCGGTGGGGCTTTCCGTACTGCTATCAAGTATGCGAACAAGAGCAAGTTTTTGATCATGGACAGTGACGGATCCCATCCGCCAAAGAGCATTCCGGCGATCCACAAGATGTTTGTCGAGGAAAAGTGTGATGTTGTTATCGGATCACGTTATGTCAAAGGTGGAGTGACCAATGATGCCAAGTCCTCACAGATCATGTCGCATATGCTCAATTTCGCATTCCGTGTCTGTCTGGGACTGCATGCCAATGATCTGTCCACAGACTACCGTATGTATCACACAAAGCAGTTGAAAAAGGTCAAATTGACCTGCGAGAATTATGATGTTTTGGAAGAGGTATTACTGCGCTTAAAACTCAACAAGCGTGACAAGAAATTAAAGATCGGTGAAGTGCCGATCAACTTCCAGAAGCGTATGTACGGCGAATCCAAGCGTCAACTTTTGAAATTTATCATCAGTTACATCAAGACGCTTTTTACTCTTATGGGCGTGCGCATTCAGGATGCTTTGCATAAATAAAAGACATTTAGAAAGATGAAATGTGGTCGGAAAGATCACAGGAAGGTAGTATCAGATGAAAAAGTTAATTGACCAGATCTTAAAATTTGGCGTGGTCGGAATCATATCTTTTATTGTGGATTTTGTCATCACCATGGCGGTATCGACCGGACTTCGTCAGGGCGCAGGCATGGGAACATCACAGGCAGCATTGGTTGGTGCCTTTTTCGGATTTGTCGTATCGGTCATTGTCAATTACATTCTTTCCATGAAATATGTGTTTGAGCGCAGGGATGATCTGGATCGTAAAAAAGAATTTATCATCTTTGTCGTGCTCAGTGTATTCGGTCTGGGTATCAACGAACTCATTATCCTTTTCTGCATTGATATCGTCTATGCAAACTGGGCATGGCTGCATGCACTGGTCGGCGCGACGCTTGCAACGGCAGGAGCCAAGATCGTGGCAACGGCAGTTGTTATGGTCTACAATTTTGTGACCAGAAAGATCTTCTTGGAAAACAAAAAGACGGAAACTGAGGGAGAATAGGATATGAAAAGAATGCTTATCACCGGATTTTCCGGTTTCGTCAGCCGTCATTTTTTAAATTATCTTATGGAAAATAACCTGTCCTATGAGGTGCTTGGTGTAGATGTCAACCCGCCGAAATTTGCCATGGAGGATTATGCACCGACACTGGCTATGTCCTTTGAACAGGTAAATCTCCTGGACAAAGAGGCGGTGGAAGATATGATCGCATCTTTCCGCCCGGACTACATCCTGCATCTGGCATCTTTTTCCAGCGTTGCTTACAGTTGGCAGCATCCGGCAGACTGCTTTATGAATAACACCAGTATTTTCTTAAATGTGACAGAGGCATTGCGCAAGCATGATCTGTGTGACTGCCGTCTTTTGTCGGTGGGATCTTCTGAGGAATATGGTGATGTCAAAAAAGAGGAACTGCCGCTGCGGGAGGATATGCCTTTGGTTCCGGTCAATCCTTATGCGGTTGCCAGAGTGTCGCAGGAAATGATGGCAAAGGTGCTGGCAGACAGTTTCGGTATGCAGATTATGCTGACACGTTCCTTTAACCATATGGGACCTTTTCAGGATGAGCGCTTTGTGATCCCGAGTTTTGTGCGCAGGATCTTAGATATTGCAGAAAGCGGTGCAAAAAGCGGCGAGATCGAGACAGGAGATACTTCCATCGTGCGAGATTTTGTGGATGTGCGCGACGTGGTACGTGCATACTACCGCCTGCTTTTGGATGGAAAAGCGGGAGAAGTCTATAACATCTGTGGAGAAAAAGGCGTATCTCTGGCAGAAGTTGTGGATCAGATCGCGGATATCGTGGGCATTTCCGTGACAACCCGCGTCAATCCGGATTTTGTGCGACCGGGCGACAATCAGGTCGTGATCGGCTCGGCAGAAAAGATTCGTCAGGATATCGGCTGGACGGCAGAGATCCCATTGCGACAGACGCTTACGGATATGATAGAACATATGCGCGCATAGGGCGGTGCCGGAGAATTAGAGTAAGAATCACTGGATCATAAGAAAATGAAGATAAGAGAAAGATTACAAAATCCATATCTGCTTTTTATACTAGGTTGTCTGCTGGGCAGCCTAGTTTTTGTATGTATCTATGGTCTGGCTGTGGTAAATGTCACAAATGTGGCGTGGCTGACGGATTCCTCGCAGGCAGAAGGATTGTGGGATCTGACCCAGCATTATCTGGGCTGGGTATTCTATCGAAAAAGTCCATGGCACTTTCCGCTGGGACTGGTCGAGGGGCTTTACAGCCAGCCGGTGTCTATCGTCTATACGGACTCCATTCCCCTCTTTGCCCTGTTTTTTAAAATCCTATCGCCCCTGCTCCCGGCAAATTTTCAGTATTTTGGCTTGTTTGAACTCTTGTCCTATGCCCTGATGGGAGGCTTTGGGACGCTGTTTGTGCGGGCATTTTCAAAAAGAGGTCAGATCTGCTTGTTTTCTTCCCTCTTTTTTGTCCTGTCACCGGTCATGTTAAAACGGACTTTTTATCATACGGCATTGTCTGCCCACTTTCTGATCCTGGCAGCCTTTTGTCTCTGGGTCTGGAGAGGAAGCCTTTTATCGGAGGATGCGTCGGCAGAGAGGGAAAAACCGGGACAGATCATCGGAAGGCGCTGGCGTTATACCGGGCGCTGGATCATTCTTTTATGTCTGTCGGCTTTGATCAATGCCTATTTTACGCCTATGATACTTGGCATCTGGCTCTGTAGTGATCTACAGGAGTATCTGGCGAAAGTGGGTAAGAAAGACAAGAGTCTGCTTGCAGTTTATCTGGCGGAAGTGCTTGCCGCAGGGCTGATCCTTTTTGTAGTCTCTTATGTCATGGGCTATTTTTATGGGGATGTATCTGCCTCTACGACAGGACTGGAAGAACTGTCTTTTAATCTTTTGCAGTTTTTTGATCCGGGCAATGATCTTTGCGTCATTGATCACAGGAACTATATTTTCAGCAAACAGAATTATTCCTCTCTTTTGCCGACCCTTCCGACCCTATCCGGTTGGCAGGAAGAAGGTTTTGCTTATCTTGGCTTTGGCATGATCTTCCTGCTTATCTGCCTTGGAATTTATGGCATCGTCCGCTGGATCGTGGGAAAATACAGAAAAAGCCAAAAGGGGGATAAGGCGCAGATAGGGCAGGTGCAAAAAGCAAACCGGCGGTCTTGGATCATCAGTATTCTGGTCGGTTTTTTGGTCTTTACCTTTCTTGCCCTGTCACCGCGGGCAAGCCTTGGCAGTAGGATCTTGTATCAGATTTCTTATCCGCAGGTTATCTATCAGGTACTCAGTGTCTTTCGATCGACGGGACGTCTGATCTGGCCGGTCTACTATGGGCTGCTGGCACTGGGACTTTATGGCATGGTTTTTCTCTTGGAAAGATCCAGGGGCAGGTTTTCACTGGGCTTTTTGATCGGGCTTCTGGTATTGCAGGTCTATGATCTCTATCCGGGCATTTCCTATAAACACCAGGCATATGCCTATGCGGCAGAGACCGGCGGCGCGGATGACTCTCAAAGTCAGGATGTCATGACGACGGCATACAAAAAGTATCTGTCGTCGGATGTCTGGGATCTTCTGGGAGATCAGATGGAGGAGATCGTCTTCTATCCGCCGACCCAGTTTGGAATCGAGTGTGATCCAAAGACCTCCTGCATTTTCGAGGAATATGCGCTTGCCCATAATATGTCTTTGAATGTGACCTATATGAGCAGGGATATGAGCCGGACGGCAGACCAAAAGACCTATGCGCATTTTGAAAAGAGAAAAGAGGGAGAGAAATTTACGCATACCCTTTATATCTTTTTTGATATTTCGGACATACCTCCGTCGGAGGAGACGCATTTGCAGTATTATGAGGTGGACGGCTATGTGATAGGGGTAGAGAAATCCCTGATTTTATGATATGATACAAGTATTTTATGAGGACAAAGGAGACAAGCAATGAGCAAAAATGTAGCACTTATTACAGGTATCACCGGACAGGATGGTAGTTACTTAGCAGAGTTTTTATTGGAAAAGGGATATGAGGTGCACGGTATCATCCGTCGTTCTTCCGTATCGACCACAGAGCGTATCGATCATCTGATCGCTCAAGATGCCATTACCTTGCATGATGGAGATCTTTCAGATTCTTCTTCCATCATCCGTGTGGTAAATGAAGTCCGCCCGACAGAGATCTACAATCTGGCAGCACAGAGCCATGTAGGCGTGTCTTTTGATGCAGCAGAATATACCGGAGACGTGGACGCGCTTGGCGTTCTTCGTATCCTTGAGGCAGTACATATGCTTGGCATGGACAAGACCTGCCGTATTTACCAGGCTTCTACTTCTGAGTTGTACGGAAAGGTAGAGGAAGTTCCACAGAACGAAAACACACCGTTCCACCCATTCAGCCCATATGCGGTTGCAAAGCAGTATGGCTTCTGGATGATGAAGGAATACAGAGAGGCTTACGGCATGTTTGCCTGCAACGGTATCCTCTTCAACCATGAGTCTGAGAGACGTGGTGAGACCTTTGTTACCAGAAAGATCACCCTTGCAGCAGGACGTATTGCCTGTGGTTTACAGGATCATCTGGAACTTGGTAATCTGGATTCCCTGCGTGACTGGGGATATGCCAAGGATTATGTAGAATGTATGTGGCTGATCTTGCAGCAGGACGAGCCGGACGACTATGTTATCGCAACCGGTGTCCAGCATACCGTCCGCGAATTTACGACACTTGCTTTTGCTAATGACGGTATCGAACTTGAATGGCGTGGCGAGGGCATGGAAGAAAAGGGCTATGACAAGGCAACCGGCAAGATGCTGGTATGTGTCAACCCACAGTGGTTCCGCCCGACAGACGTTGTCAATCTATGGGGAGATCCGACCAAGGCAAAGACCAAACTCGGCTGGAACCCACAGAAGACCAGTTACGAAGAATTATGCCGCATCATGGCACAGCATGATTTAGAACTTGCCAAGAGAGAGGCAAAGTTAAAGGCAGAATAAATGACGCAGGAGAAAAAAGAACGGCAATCCAACTTTGAACTGCTTCGTATTCTTTTGATGCTGACGATCCCGGTCTATCATCTGATGCTCTATAATGGTGTTTTCTATATGGACTATCATAAGAATGTGGCGCCGGGATTGTTTCTCTCCAGCGGGGGAGCGATCACGGCGGATTATGCATTTATCGCTCTGACCTCTTATTTTCTGCTGGAAAGCAAAGACCGCCCGGTGATCCGGCGGTTTTTGACGTTTGGCGCACAAGTGCTGGCACTTTATCTTGTCCGCTTTGTGGTCATCCGGGGGCTTTGGGGCTTTCATTCCGGCAACTGGTTTGTGGAAGACTACATCTTGGGCGGGGCATGGTGGTTTGTTGCACCTTATATGGTCCTGCTTCTGGTCTATCCATGGCTGAACCGGTTGATGGAACTCATGCCCCGGGTCTGGCATGGCTTGCTTTGTCTGGGTTTTGGTATCTGGTTTGTCATCAATGGCATGACCTTACAGATGAATTTCGTCAATGACCTGGTGGCATTTTTGTTTACCTATCTTGTCATGGGCTATCTGCGAAGGGACGATTACAGGCGCTGGATCTTTCCGACCAAAAAGAAATGGATGGCTGGTATTTATATGGCAGGCTTTCTTTTTACCTTTTTCTATTCCTGGTATGTCAAAATGCCGGGAGTCATGGCAAATGATGATGCCGCCAATCTGGTCGTAAAGCATTTGATCGGTAAATATGCGCCTCTGCAATTTGTCATGGGACTTGCCGTATTCTTTTTCTTTCGGGCATTGCGGATCCGTCAGTCGCCACTTATCAATGGTCTGGCAAAGAGCGTGTTCTTTGTATTCCTTTTGCATGAGACAGTTATGGGCGTTTATTGGTATTTTGGCAAGATCAATGGGCAGTATCCTTATTATTCGGTGGCGGGATTTTGGGGCTGGCTGGTCGTTTATGTAGCAACCTGCCTGCTTGTAGGAATCGTGGCGCAGAAATTATACACCAGATTTCTGGCACCGCTTTGGAAGAGGGGCATTGATGCCCTTTGTAAAAAATGCGGATTTCAGTAAAGTTAGAAGCCAATGGATCGAGAGATAAGAAAATGACCAATACAAGAGCAGAAAGAAAACAATATCGTGCGATCGACATAGCAAAATTTGTCATGGCGATTCTTGTCGTGGCGATCCATGTGCGTCCTTTTGCGGGGCAGACCGCCTTTGTCTATGATGACATCATAGCGCGCATTGCAGATCCGCTCTTTTTCCAGATCACCGCCTTTTTGTTCTTTGAAAAGATATTTGCACAAATATCCGGCGATCTGAGACAGGGGATGTCGTGGCGCATGCTGGGGCATTATATGAAGCGTATTTTGGCTTTATATACCGCATGGTTTGTCATCTATGCGCCTGTCGTTTTTCCACGGACATGGCGGGAGTGTGGGGATGTCCGTGGGATAGCAGGACTGGCAAGGATGCTTTTGGCACTGCTCAGAAAATACTGGCTGAGCGGTTATTATGGGGCAATGTGGTTTATGACAGCCCTCCTGCTGGCTATGCCGCTGGTCTTTATCCTGACAAAATATCTGGGACCGCGCCTGTGTCTCATCTTATCGGCACCATGGTTTTTACTTACGGTGGCAAGGATGGAATATTGCAGCATCACCGATGGCTGGCGGATGACGAGTTATTTTGACTCAGCCATCTACGGTATTTTCGGCTGGTATGGGAATGGGCTGACCTATGGATTTTTCTTCTGCGCCCTGGGTATGTGGATCGCCTATAAAGGGCAGGAAAAGGCTGAGGCGTCAGATGTGGGCAGACAAAATGTCTCGGGACATGAAAATTATGGATTGCCTTGTCTCATCAGTTTTCTGCTTTTGGTCATTGAATCCCATGTGATCCGCGACAGAGGACTGGGGCAGAGTTTTGGTGCTATGTTCTTTTTGATCCCGACATCCTATTTCCTCTTGCAGTGGCTTTTGTCTGTGGACTTTTGGAAAAAATTAGGAGAAAAAGCCCGGACATGGATAGACCGTATCTGTGTGCATTTGCGTAGGCTCAGTATCCTGATCTTTACCATGCACTATGGTGTCATGGAAGGCTTGCAATATCTGGCTGGGAAATATACCACATATGTCTGGAATACGACAGGTTTATATTTTGCAGTTTTGCTTGTGACGATAGGATTGGCAGAACTTATCCTGTTGGCACAAAAGAAGATAAAGTGGCTGCATATCTTGTATTGACCCTTTTGGAAAATGCTTGGTGAGACACGCGGCAGGAAATTGAGACACAAGAAATGAGTTTTAAGTGATGACACAGAAAAGAAGAAATGAGATCACAGGTCTGCGGGG
>CAVLBP010000055.1:0-7726 GCA_963661325.1 bacterium | reverse complement strand
CAGAATTGTTTGGTACCATGCCGGAACGTTTTCCTATACAGGCGGCAGTCATGGGATTTTTGGCACGCTACAGTGTCTGTATGTCTGAGATTTTTTTCATGCTCAGTGGCCTGCTTTTGTACTGGTCCTACCAGACGCGCCTGTCTGAGGGAAAATTGACGCTGGGCAGTTTTATCCTGCCAAAGATGAAAAAGATCTATCCTATGATGATAGCGTCCGCTTTGGTGACATGGCTTTTGCAGAAAGTCGGCTATGCCATCTATGGTGTTTATATTCTGCATCCGGATGGAGCCGAGGTTCGCAATTCCCTCAAGGCGCTGATCGTGTCGCTGCTGGGTTTGCAGACGGGATGGATTTCGGATAATGATACGCTGGCGGTCAACGGACCGAGTTGGTTTGTCAGTGTTTTCTTTGTCTGCTATGCCATTTACTATCTGCTGACGCGCTATGTCAGAGGACGTTTGTGGCAGAACCTATCCTATATCGCCATGATGGCGCTGGGTATCTTTCTGATGATCCATCCTCTGGGACTGCCGCTTTTGTATTGTACCAGTGGCAGGGGCTATTTTAGTTTTTTTGCCGGCATCATACTGGCACAGATCATAGAAAAGATGAGGGGACAGGGCAAGACATTTTCCTGCATTCTGGCAGCCGTGGTATTGATCGGCAGTTTGGTTCTGGCAGAAAGAAATGAGAACCTGCGGACTTTGTGGTATGTCAGCGCCTTTGTGTGGACAAGTCTGATCTATCTGGTATGCCAGGTGGATATCCTGCGAAAGATCTTTGGGGCAAAGCCCTTTGTCTGGCTGGGAAATGTCTGTATGCCGATCTTTTTGTGGAATATGGCGACTGACCTTGGGATGGAACTTATCAACCGCCTGTGTCATCTGGACTTAAATTACAGCAGTCTGACGGTCTGGTGTCTACATGTTGCCATCTCACTGCTGGTCGTATGGATCATGGATCAGGGAGACCGCCTGTTTCATAAAAAGCACTAAGGTGTTCGTGATAGGCGCGGATAGGTTTGGGATAGAAGTGTGAAAGATATGAAAAGTATGCGTATATGGAGTTTGTAGTATGGAAATAGAAACAAGAATGAGCCAAATGCCGAAAAAGAAGCAGATCAGTCGTTTTATGTGGCTTTTGATCCTGCTGTCTTGCGCCATTTTCTTTTTGGACTATGATGAGAGAGTGCTGCCTTATAATTCGACGATTCTGGCATTTTCTTATAAATACGGTTTTATCTCAAGAGGGCTTGCGGGCACGATCTATCAGTGGATCGACAGCATCCTGCCGTTCAATATGATCGACTATGATATGGTGTTAAGATTTACCCTGATCGTAACTCTGGCTTTTTATGTGCTGTTCTTTGCTTTTTGTTATCAGTGCATGAAGCGGTGTCAGGAAAAGTATCTGGGCAGATTTCAGTATCTGATCCTTTTTTATGCCGTCTTTGTAGTTTCCATGTTTGCCTACAAGCGCAATTTCGGACGACTGGATCTCTATCTGATGGCGCTGACCGTCATCGGGACCATGTGCCTGATCGCAAAAAAAGCAGAATGGCTGATCGTGCCGCTTTCCATGATCAGTGTCATGTACCATCAGGGCTATGTCTTTATGTTTTATAATATCCTGCTTGCTCTTTTGGTCTATCGGCTCTTATCAGAAAAGGAAAAAAAGGCACGCATCTATTATGGTGGCATTCTGCTGGTCAGCCTGATAGGATGTTCTGTCCTCTTTTTGTGGTTTGAGTTTTTCAGTCACACGGATGGGGCGCGCTATGTGGACGAGATCATTGCTAATGCAAAGGCGATGACAAAGCCTTTTAACGGCATGACCTACCATGACACCCTGATCGATCACGAGATCTTGGGAATTGATCTGTCCGATGTGGAATATCCTTACCGTGTGATGAATTGGATCGAGATCCCGTTTTTTGTTGCCATCATCTCGCCTTATATTGTTCTGGTGGTAAAACTGTTTCAGCGGATCCTGGCGCGGGCAGAGGGAAAAGCGGACCGGCTCAAATACGGCTTTCTTGCCATTGCCGCAGGAACGCTTTTGCCCCTGTTTTTGATGAAATGCGATTATGCGCGCTGGATCTTTGCCCTGATCTCCTACTACTGTATGATCTTTCTGGCGCTGGTTGCCATGGGCGACCGGATCGTGGCGGAAGAGTTGACCGGGCTTTTTAGCGAGATCAAAGAAAAATATCCGTTTGCCATCCTCTTGCTTTTGCTGCCGGCGCTTTTGACACCGTTTTGGGATGTGCATATCAATGGGCTGTTGCGCGGGATCAGCAACCCGATCAATGAGACATTTTTGAATTTATGGTAGATACATTGAGGTAGAAATGACAGAACACTTTGATAAAGTTGAGAAAAAAAGATATAGGCAGTTCATCGGAGCCATGCTGGCATTTGCGGTATTTTATTATCTGCGCTATTTTAAGCAAACCATGACAGAGTACAATACGACGCTCTTTGCTATGTCCTATAAGTATGGCTTCATTTCCCGCGGTATGTTGGGGACGGTCTGGGCGGGCTTAGACAGGATCCTGCCATTGGATCTGATGACCTATGAGGCGGTCTATTGGTTCAACTGGGGGATGGCCTGGCTTTTTAGCCTGCTGGTCATCCTGCTTCTGGCAAAATGCCTGAAAAAGGTCAAGGCAGAGCACAGACATAACATGTATTATATGGCGATCGCCTGTGCCATCTATTTCTTCCCTATGTTCTGGTCGGAGGAAATGTTTGGCAGATTGGATGTTTATCTTTACATCCTGACCTTTATCTGCCTTTTTGCCCTGATCGACGAAAAATGTGAGTGGATCATAATTCCGATAGGTATTTTGTGTATGTGCATCCACCAGGGCTTTGTCTTTACCAATGCCAATCTGATCTTAGTGCCGCTTTTTTATAAGATCATGACGGAAGAAGGAAAAAGGCGGAAAAAATATATCCTTCTTTTTGCGGGATTTTTCCTGACCATTTCTGCCCTGTTTTTGTACTTTGAATTTTTCAGCCACGGCAACGGGGCTTCCATCTATAAAGAGGTTGTAGCCGCCGCAAAGGCACTTTCCGAAAACGGAAAAGGCTACAATAAATCCGTGATCCAGCATGAGATCCTGGGAAAGGATGTCTACGAATCCGAGGCGCGCTATCACGCGTTGAACCGGACGGAGTTCCCGGCATTTCTGGTTTTGTATGCACCGTACCTGCCGATCGTCATTCATTTTTTCAAAGGTCTGTTTAAACGGAGCGAGAGCGGACAGAGCAAATGGGCGCACGCGGCATTTTTGCTGGGCGCATGTACGATCCTGCCGCAATATCTCTTAAAGGTAGATTTCGGGCGTTATGCTTTTACAACCTTTACCTATTATATCGTCATGGTCATGACCTTGATGGTCATGCAGGATGGGGCTGTCGCGGACCAGTTGGAGGCGACCAAGGAAAAGATCAAGGCGACGATTCCGGTGCCGTGGATCGTCCTTTTGTACCCTATGTTTTTGATGCCTTTTTATGATGTGATCATTTCGGGGGCAACATCAAAGTTGCGGACCTTAGTGATGGAAGTGCTGGGTTGGTGATAGGCTTAGGGAAGTGTGCGCTCCTTGAGCCAACTGCAAAACTGAGGCGACCAGATCGGATAATATAAGGTACGAGGGGCTATGCGTTTGCATAGCCTTTTATAAGTTGCCATGGTTTCGATGTATTGCTTCTGATAATGATCACGATGCTTGGCATCTTTTAGGACAGGGATGTCATCAAAGATCACATCAAAATAGAAATTGTAGGCTTTGATATAGGCTTCCGGAAAATCCTTTTCCAGAAAATCCAGGATCTTGTCGTATGCTTGGTATGCCAGCGGCTGACGGTCGATGATGTCGGTATCCTTGTGGGTCAGACTGGTGGGTAAAAACATATAATGATAGAAGATATGGGGCATGATAAGGGCAGAGGAGATCCGTGCACCGGCTTCCAGTACCCAGAGTTTGTCCTCGTAGATGGTAAGCGACTCATCATAAAGAGGTAGGGAGCCATCCACATCCCGCAGGGCAGAGGTACGCCAGATCTTGTTCCATGGGTAGCCGCCGCCATAATGGATATTGTCGGAGGCAACCTCGATTATAAATGCATCCCGTCCGCAGAGTATATTGCGATCCGTGGATTCCTTGCGAGGGAGATATACATGCTTGGAACCGTCGGAAAGTCTTTCCTCAATGGGGGGCAGATTTTTCATCATTTCCAGGTGTTTGCCGATCGTGGACATAGAAAAATCCTGTGTAATGCAGTGGTCGACCAGGGTGCCATCGGCAAGATGATCCTGCCAGCCGAAGCAGACCAGATCTGCGTTTTCATTTTTCAGGGCTTCCATGCAGGCAGACCAGGCATGGGAATCCAGATAGTCATCCGAGTCGATAAAGGTCAAAAAGTCGCCGGTTATGTTTGCCATGCCGTAATTTCTGGCGGAGGAGACACCGCCGTTTGGCTTATGAAAGAGGCGGATGCGGTCATCGCGGGCAGCCAGGGCGTCCAGGTCTGCCTGACAATCCGGATCAGATCCGTCATCCACCAAAAGGATCTCGGCATTGGTATAGTCCTGCTGCAGCAGGCTGTCAATGCAGCGGTTCAGGTGCGAGGTCGGTGTGTTATAGACCGGCACAATGACACTGATTTTTGCGTTTTTTACATTTGTTTCCATAAAACCCCTCATTTTCCGGCAGAAATCTGCCATATTTCCCATATATACTTAGGATAATCATACCCAATGTTGAATTTTACATCAAGATAAAATATAATTTAATAATATGCTAGGAGCATTGTGCCCGGGCATACAAGGATAGGTGAGATGAGAACAAAGAATACTTTTTTAAATGCCCTGGCAAATTCGGGCTCTTATATTGTGAATTTGATACTTTCTTTTGTGGCACGTACGATCTTTATCCGCGTTCTGTCACAGGAGTATTTGGGCGTGCAGGGACTGTTTGGCAATATCCTTTCCGTGCTTTCTTTAGCAGAACTCGGTATCGGAACAGCCATGATCTACCATATGTATGGTCCGATCGCGCGCGAAGATGAAAAAGAGATCACGGAACTGATGAACCTCTACCGCAAACTCTACTCTTATGTAGCAGGTTTTATCACGGTAGCAGGACTTTGCCTGGTTCCTTTCTTAAAATATTTTATTGCAGACGATCCCGGGATCAGTGGGCTGACAGGGATTTATCTGCTCTATCTGTTGAATACGGTCGTGTCCTATTTATGGGGCTACAAGAGAGCGCTGATCGACGGACATCAGAAGGGCTATATCAGTACGCTTTATGTGACAGCCTTCATGACCATCCAGTTCATCGCACAGATCATTGTTCTTTTGGTATTTGAAAACTTTATCATATATCTTTTGATGCAGATCATATGCAATATCCTGACCAATCTTTCGATCGCCTGGAAATGCGACCGGATGTATCCGTATCTGAAAAAGGATCGCAAGTCTCTGCCATCCAAGGAAACACAGAAGAGTATCTTTAAAAATGTCAGCGCCATGTTCATGCACAAATTGGGCGATGTCATGGTCAACAATACGGACAGTCTGATCATTTCTGCTTTTGTCGGTCTGGTGACCGTGGGTATTTTTGACAATTACCGTATGCTTCTGGGAAGTGTCAATACAGCCATCAATGGTATTTTGGGTTCCTTTGTTGCAAGTATCGGAAACCTCAGCGTTACGGATGACAAAGAACGTGTTTTTCATGTCTATAAGACCTTGAATTTTATCGGCTTCTGGATCCATTCCTATGCAGCAGTGACCTTCCTTGTCATGTTCAATCCTTTTATCGAGGTCTGGGCGGGCAAAGATTATCTTTTCCCGATGAGTGTTGTATTTTTGATCGTACTGAACTTTTACATGAGCGGTATGCGCAAGGTGACACTGAATTTTCGCGATGCGATGGGATTGTATTGGTACGATCGCTACAAGCCGATCTTTGAAGTGATCGTAAACCTTGTGGTTTCTATTGTTCTGGTCATCAAGTATGGTCTGGTCGGTGTTTTGATCGGTACTTTTGTATCGACGGTTGGCGTCTGCTTCTGGGTGGAGGCGCTGGTCACCTACAAGCATGGTTTTGAAAAGAGTGTCAGCCATTACTTTAAGATGTTCTCTGTCTATACGGCATCTGCGGTAGCAGTCGGAGGCTTTACTTATTTTGTATGTAGTTATATTGCCATGGGCGGATTGTTGGAGATCTTCTTAAAACTTGTCGTTTGTACAGTCATGTATAATATCCTGCTGATGCTGCTCTATGGCAGAACGGTAGAGTATAAGGAGTTCATGGAAAAGCTGATCGGTCTTGTCGAGGGCAGGATGGGACGCGAGATGACGGGGCTACGCAAGGTATGTTTAGGAGGGCGTTATGAATAGAGGGCAATCCGATATTAAGGCTCTAGCCGTTGTGACAATGATCCAATTTGCGATGTGGCTGCCGGTTTTCTTGGCATTCTACCCAGGAATATTCACCTATGATGTCTTGTGGCAGTTGATGCAGGGAGCCTTCATAAAGTATAGTACACATTATCCCTTGCTTCATACTTTATGGCTTCAATTCTTTTACCGCACGGTAGGAGGAAGGTGGCTTGGAGATTACAATTTGGGAATTGCAATTTCTACACTGCTTCAGATGTTGATTTTTTCGACATGTTTATCAAGTATTTATTTTCTTCTGAGAAAGGCTCATGTTCGAAGGGGTTTGCGTATTTTATGGATCGTTTTTGTGGGAGTCTTCCCTGTTTTTTCATTGCTGTCTATATCGGCAACAAAGGATATTGCATTCTCCGGCTTTTTTATTGTCCTTTTTGTCTCTGTCTGCATGGATATCGTGGATAAGGAGCGTTTTATAAAGAAAAAGACAGCACAGATAATCTATATAGGTGCCATCATAGGGGTTATTCTACTGAGAAATAATGGGATATATCCGGTAATATTTCTTGTGTTATGTTATGCGGTAGAATTTGTGCGAAAAAGAGATTCTCACAGATTGAAAAAAACAATGATTGGTCTTCTCATGGGGCTATGTATATCGACGGCACTGCAATACGGGTTAAATGCAGAAAAAGGATCTGTGAATGAGGCGTTGAGTCTGCCATATCAGCAGTTAGCGTGTGCATATAGGGATCATGCAAGTGAAATGACAGAAACTGAGATCAATCAAATCAAAGTTGTTTTGCCGGATGTTGACTTATATAATCCCACTATTTCTGACAATGTAAAAAATACAGGAAATGCATCAGATAATATGAAACTTTTTCTAAAGACATATGTGCGCGAGGGATTTCGCTTCCCGAAAAGTTACATAAAGGCTTTTATAAAACTTGATAATGGATACATTAATCCATTTGACATATCTGTAGCAGACATTTATGAAACGGAGGAATTGAGAGGAATTATTCCAACAGGTATATCCCTGGAGACAGGAGTAGAACGAACATCTTTCATTCCACAGTTAGAGACTTTCTGCAATCATCTCTTTCGAGATAATGATTATGAAAACAATATTATTCTGAGGCTGTTTCTAACACCCGCAACCTACACATGGATGATTGTTGGAATTATAATTGTTTCGATAATCTATAAGAAAAGAGGTATGGTTCTGCCAATTGGATTTTTAATGATATATATGATGACCCTTTTGGCTGGACCATGTGTATTGTGGAGATATGCACTGCCATAT
>CAVLBP010000054.1:0-16194 GCA_963661325.1 bacterium | reverse complement strand
TCAGATAGGTTACCAGATCAAGGAAATGAGCCGGCTTTTGGACAAAAATATCTGGCAAAAGAGTATTTTAAATGCCGGAGGCGATGCGGTCACGGCAACGCATGGATGGATGATTGGCTATCTTTATCATCACAAGGATCGGGAAATATTCCAAAAAGATATGGAGGCGGATTTTCATATGGCAAAGTCCACCGTCACGGCAGCATTGCAGAATTTAGAAAAAAACGGCTACATTGTCCGGGTTTCCGTGGAGCGGGATGCCCGTTTAAAGAAGATTGAGCTGACAGAGGCTGGCATACGTTTCCATGACGATATCCAAAAAAGTATCGATCATATGGAAGAGAAACTGGTATCCGGGCTCACCAGGGAGCAGAAGCAGGAACTATTTACCATGCTTGCGCTGGTAAAAAAAGAGTTGGAAGATGAGATTGCTTCCGACGGGGAAAGAATAGGAAAGGAAGGAAAAACAAATGCATGTAATAAGAACACTACTTGCAGAGGTAAAAGAGTTTAAAAAAGACTCAATACTGACACCTATTTTCATGCTTTTGGAAGTGGCGATGGAAATGATCATACCACTTTTGATGGCGATCATCATTGATGAGGGTGTCAATAAGGGAGATATGCATCGTATTTTTGTGATCGGTGGATATATGATTGTAGCAGCCCTGATTGGCCTTTGGGCCGGTATGATGGGAGGAAAGTACGGAGCGAGGGCGTCAGCCGGATTCGCAAGAAATCTTCGTAAATCCATGTTTGCCAACATCCAGACATTTTCTTTTGAAAATATCGATAAATTTTCTACGGCGGGACTTGTGACAAGACTGACGACGGATGTGACCAACCTGCAGAACTCCTATCAGATGATTTTGCGTATGGGAACGCGTGCGCCGGCCAGTCTGATAGTGGCCATGATTCTGTCCTTTATCATTAGTCCGCGTCTGGCAAGTGTATACCTGATCGCCGTTGTGATATTGGCATGTATTCTTATTTTTATCATTTCGCGTGTGACCAGTATTTTTGATAATGTTTTCAAAAAATATGATGATCTGAACGCCAGTGTACAGGAAAATATTTCCGGAATTCGTGTGGTGAAGGCGTATGTAAGGGAGGATTTTGAAAAGGATAAGTTCCAGAAGGCGAGTGGAAACATCTACAGACTTCTCCTGAAGGCAGAGCGGATTCTGGCATGTAATGCACCGGTGATGATGACGACGATCTACACTTGTATCTTGCTAATCAGTTGGATGGGGGCAAAAATGATTGTTACCTCTAACTTTACAACAGGTGAACTGATGAGTATGCTGGCATACTGCATGAACATCCTCGGAAGTTTGATGATGTTTTCTATGGTATTTGTCATGATCACCATGAGTGGGGCAAATGCCATCCGTGTTGCGGAAGTCTTAAAAGAGGAAGCGACCATCGTCAATCCAGAGAATCCGGTCATGGAAGTACCGAATGGTGACATTGATTTTGATCATGTGAACTTCGCTTATAAAAAGGATGCAGAGGAATTTGTTCTGGAAGATATTGATCTGCATATTAAGAGCGGCGAGACGATAGGTGTGCTAGGAGGAACCGGAAGCGCCAAATCGACTTTGGTTAACCTGATTTCCCGACTGTACGATGTGACGGAGGGACAGGTCCGTGTCGGCAATGTCGATGTGCGCAGATACGATCTGGAAGTCATCCGTAATCAGGTATCTGTTGTTTTGCAGAATAATGTTCTTTTCTCAGGAACCATCTATGATAACCTGCGCTGGGGAAATGAAAATGCAACGGACGAGGAGTGCCAAAAGGCTTGTAAACTTGCCTGTGCAGATGAGTTTATCGAGCGTTTCCCGAATGGCTATGATACCTATATTGAGCAGGGCGGCAGCAATGTCTCCGGCGGACAGCGTCAGAGACTTTGTATTGCCAGAGCCTTGTTGAAGCAGCCGAAGGTATTGATCTTAGATGACAGTACCAGTGCGGTCGATACGGCGACAGATGCCAAGATTCGCAAGGCATTCCGTGAGGAGATTCCGGGCACGACCAAACTGATCATCGCACAGCGTATCTCTTCCGTACAGGATGCAGACCGTATCGTTGTGATGGATAACGGACGCGTTGATGGCATTGGCACCCATGAGGAATTGCTGGAGAGCAATGCAATCTATCGTGATGTATATGAATCCCAGACCGGTGGCGGTTCGGGCGATTTTGATGAGAAGGAGGGTGAGTAATATGCCAAGACAACAGGCGGCTCCGAGAGGCAAGGGAAGCCTCAAGGCAAACAAACATATTATGGGAAGACTGGCGCACTACATTTTTAAGATGTACGGCATCCATCTGATCATAGTTTTGGTATGTATTCTGGCAAGTGTGCTTTGTTCTTTGCAGGGAACCATGTTTATGCAGAATTTGATCGATGATTACATTACACCGATGGTGGAAGCACACAGTGTGGATTTTGGACCACTTTTAGCAGCAATCGGACGTGTGGCAGGCTTTTATGCACTGGGCGTGGTATGTGCTTTTCTCTACAACTTTATCATGGCGCAGGTGACACAGGGTACACTGCGTGCCTTGCGTGATGAGATGTTTGTTCATATGGAAGAGTTGCCGATTCGTTATTTCGATACCCATCAGCACGGCGATATCATGTCCATCTATACCAACGATATTGATGCTCTGCGTCAGATGATCAGCCAGAGTATTCCGCAGATGGTCAACTCCGGCGTGACTGTGATCGGTGTTATCGTCTGTATGATCAAACTCAGTATCCCACTGACTCTGGTTACACTTGGCATGGTAGCCATCATGCTTTTGGTGACAAAGTTCTTGGCAGGAAATTCCGGTAAGTATTTTGGCAAGCAGCAGAGAAATCTGGGACGTGTCAATGGTAATATCGAGGAAATGATGAACGGGCAGAAGGTTGTCAAGGTGTTCTGCCACGAGGAAGAAGCGATCGAAGAGTTTAACGCCTTGAATGATGAACTTTTTGACAGTGCTTATCAGGCAAATATGTATTCTAATATGTTGGGACCTGCCAATGCACAGATCGGTAACGTCAGTTATGTGATCGTTGCCGTTGTTGGCGGGATCCTCGCCATCAGTGGATTTGGCGGCTTTACCCTTGGAGGCCTGGCAAGTTTCCTTACCTTTAATAAGAGTCTGAACATGCCGATTATGCAGGTCAGCCAGCAGCTCAACTTTATCGTTATGGCTATGGCGGGTGCAGAACGTGTCTTTGGACTTTTGGATGAAAAGCCGGAAGATGACGAAGGTTATGTTACTCTGGTTAATGCCAGGGAAGAGAACGGACAGATCGTTGAGACAAGCGAGCGTACCGGTATGTGGGCTTGGAAACATTATCATCAGGCAGACGACACGACCACCTATGTAAAACTGGAAGGCGATGTGGTCTTTGATGATGTTGATTTTGCCTATGAACCGGGCAAGACGGTACTGCACAACATCAAGATGTTTGCAACGCCGGGACAGAAGATTGCCTTTGTCGGTGCGACCGGTGCCGGAAAGACGACGATCACCAATCTGATCAACCGTTTCTATGATATTGCAGACGGCAAGATCCGATACGATGGTATCAATATCAATAAGATCAAAAAAGACGATCTGCGCCATTCCCTTGGTATCGTCTTGCAGGATACCCACCTCTTTACCGGTACGGTGGCTGACAATATCCGCTACGGTAAACTGGATGCAACGGATGAGGAAGTGCATGCAGCAGCAAAACTTGCCAATGCGGACAGTTTCATCCGCAAACTGCCGAATGGCTATGATACGGTACTGACGGGTGATGGTGCCAACTTGAGCCAGGGACAGAGGCAGCTTTTGGCGATCGCCAGAGCAGCCATCGCAGATCCGCCGGTACTGATCCTTGATGAGGCGACCAGTTCTATCGATACCAGAACCGAGAAGATCGTACAGGATGGTATGGATAAACTGATGGCAGGCAGAACGACATTTGTCATTGCCCATCGTCTGTCAACGATCCGAAACAGTGATTGTATCATGGTCTTAGACCAGGGACGTATCATCGAGCGCGGTAACCACGACGAATTGATTGCCGAGGGCGGTAAATACTACCAGTTATATACCGGAAAGATCGTGAACGCATAATAAAGATAATGAAAGGAACCATGTCAGGGGCTTTGCTCTTGACATGGTTTTTTATTTATTGTGGAAGATAATTTTACAGAAAAAGGTAAAGTTTTGTATGGGATAGGTCGATATTGAAATAGAATAAGTCTAACTATGCCCTTGGATGGGCGTGAAAAATAGAGAAGAACTTGGTGAAAGGGGCTCTATGAGTATGTACAAGGATGTAAAGAAAAGAATTTTAGCAGGAGTGCTGGCGGCGCTGATGGTTGTCTCGACACTGTCGATCGGAAGCAATCTGTTCGCGGACTACACGTCAAGTATTGGCGAAACACCGCTGGAAAAAGGACAATATGCACAGATTGGCAGCGCGACAAAAGATTATCAGAGGCTGGATAGTGCATCCATGAAAGTGGATATGGATGCGACGCAGGAGGTATACTACACCGTATCAGTCTATCAAAATCTGACAGATGCCAGTGATCCGACCAGTGGAGTCTTACGCTATACCAGTGCCCAGCAGCACATTGAAGGGACGTCGGAGAGCGCATCTGCAAGTGTACTTTCTTTGAATCTGAGTGGAGCGGGGATTTATTTATCTTCCGGTGAGACCTATGCGGTTGTCTTTACCTTCTCTAGTGTCAGCGATGCCATCTATTATTATACGGCATCCGGCACCGGCTATTATTATGAAGGTGCATGGGATGGACGTGATGGCATGATCGAGACAGGTCTCTCTGACGTAAGCACAGATGCTGTTTCGGATAACACCACCATCACTGCCGGTCAATCTACCATCACCATAGATGCAACGGACACACAGACAGCGGTTCAGGCAAGCCTTTCACCAGCCTTGAAACGTACACTTACTTATACAGCAGATGCAAATGCACCATTTACGGTAAAGGCAGATGGAACGATTTCTCTTAATGCAGATGTGACCAGTGGCAGCGGAAATGTGACAGTATCAGCAGTCGGAACGAGCAGTACCGCAAGTATCAAAGTCAATATCTTAGAGGCATCCATTGAAGAAGGAACTTATACATATACAGGAGAATCAGTAGAACCGCCGGTTACCGTAAAATGTGGCAGCACAGTCTTGACACAGGGAAGTCAGTATAATGTGACTTATAGTGGCAGCGACAGTGCAGGACAGGCTGTTGCAAAGATTACAGGTCTTGGTGACTATGCAGGTTATAGCAAAGAACTGATCTATACGATCGGTACAAAGGCTCTGCCAAAGGATACAGGTGCAGTATTTAGTGTAGATATCATATCCAACACAGTCACCAATGGTCTCTATTCTGATGAGGGCAAGGCTCTGACTCTTGGAACGGACTATACGGCAGAGGCAAGTCCAAATGGAAGTAAGGTGGAAAGCGGACAACTGGTTTATCTGTACGATATTACCGTAACCGGTATTGGCAATTATACGGGAAGGCAGACCTACAATAATTATGAGATCAAGGCGGGATCAGACAATAAGTTTGATATCAGCCAGATTGTAAACGCAGAGTTATCGGAGACGTCATATACTTATGACGGTCTGGCAAAGGAACCGACAGTTACCTTCAAGAATGCCACAACAAATGAGGCGATCGAAGGTTTTGGCGACAATTGTAATATTGAATATACCAACAATGTAGAAGTTGGCAGGGCAACCGTGACCATCACCGGTAAGGAAGCAAACGGCTATACCGGAACGATCGTTTTGGGCTTTGACATCAACCGATGTGATCTGGAGCAGGCACAGGATAATGATAAGTTGGACATCACGGCAAGCATCGATGGCGTGGCTGCTACTACATTTGCCTATACCGGCAAGAAGATCGAGCCGGTAATGACGGTTACCTTGACACGTGACAGTGGCTCTGTTTATACCCTGGTACAGGATCAGGACTATACAGTAACCTATAGCAATAATACTGCCATTGGTACTATGAGCGTGGCAATCTCGGGCGATGGAAATAACTTCCAGGGTACGGTGACAAAGCAGTATCAGATCCTTGGCGATTTTGAGACGGCTGCGGTTGTCAGCATTGGAAATGACAGCGTTACATATGATGATGGCTATGCCAGTGATTATGCAGCAACATACACAGGTTCTGAGATCCAGCCAACGGTTTCTGTAAAAATGGGCACCACCTGGTTAAAGGCAAAAACAGACTATACCGTTTCTTATGAGAATAATATCAATGCCAGCACGGATGACCAGAAGGCGGTTGCCGTCATCAAGGGCGCAGGCAATTACAGTGGTAAAGAGATCCGTGTGACCTTTACCATCAAGCCACAGACCATCAGTGGTACTTTGAATGTTTCTACAAAGAAGACCTATACAGGAAAAGAGATTACCTTATCTTCCGGTGAATATACTCTGACCAAGACAGGTAAGACTTATGTCGAGGGACAGGATTTTGAACTTTCCTACGAGGATAACATCAATGCCGGAACAGCAACCGTTTATGCAAATGGTATTGGCAATTATACCGGTAGTGTAAAGGCTACCTTTACCATCCAAAAACTGAGCCTGACAGATAGCCATGTGGTCGTAGAACCGGAAAAGATCGCAGATCAGATTTATACAGGAAATCAGATCAAACCGGATATTACCTTATATTATCAGGATGATGATGGGACAAAGCGTGAAATTTCAAACGCAAACTATTCCTTGACTTACAGTAATAATAAGAATATTGGTCAGGCAACCATCACTATCACAGGTGAGAAGAACCTGACGGAAGATCGAGAAGAATATTTCTCCATTGTTGCCAAGTCGCTTTCCAATCTGACCTTTTTCCTGGGAGGACAGGAAGTCAAGCAGATTGCAGAAAATACCTATCTGGCAACCTATGTTGCAGAATACACAGGAAGAACGATCTCACCAAGCCTGACTGTTAAGGATGGAGACTCCACAGTCACAAAGAGCGGAAACTATAAGACAAGTTCCGTGAATGCGATCAATGCGGCTGGTTATGATGAGAATAACACATCCAAGACACCGGCGATCGTGGTGACCGGACTAGGCAATTATGGTGGTTCTACCGTGACCATTTACTACACGATCTCACCAAAGGACATTACATCCGAAGCAAGTGGAGTTACGATCACAGATACACAGAAACTGGTAAAAAATGGTGACTATCGTCTGCCGGTTGTAAATGTAGTAAACACCAACTTAAATAATAAGGTTCTGACGCAGGATACCGATTACACTGTATCTGTAGGTGAGGACAGCAAGACTTCCGGTGAGGGCAAGATCGCTACGATCACAGGTATGGGCAACTATACCGGCAGCAGAAATATCACCTATACGATCGGAAGCAATCTGGCACTGGGCGGAGCAGTAGAACTGCACAACCCTTATGATGACTCTACCTTAAAACCGGCATCTTCCGGTGACTACTATGTGCCATATTGGGGCAGAGATACAGATGGCAACAGCATCAAACCGGTATCGAAACTGACCTACAAGGATGCAGACGGCAAGGAAACAGATCTGGAAGAAGATACCGATTACACCGTCACCTATACGACCGAAGCCGGTGGTATGGGATCCACAGAGAGCGTTGTTATCACATATACAGGTATTGGCGACTATTATGGAACCATTACCAAGCGCTACTATGTGACCATGGTTGTTTTGGATAACGAGACTTCCGTAACCGTTACAAATATCGATCCGAACCATCCGGAGGCAGGATTTGAGTATGTCTATGATGGCAACAAGATCACACCACAGATCCGGGTGACCTACAATGCATCCGGCAAGACCATTCAGTTGGTGGAGGGAACCGATTATCAGTTCACGGCAACGGATGTAGGACCAAATGTCGGTACATATACTGTACAGGCAAAGGGTATCGGACATTACAGCGGAACACTGAGCCAGACCTATACGATCGTGGCAAGTGACTTGACTGCATGCACACTGTCCGCAACCACCCTGCCGGATTATACATACACCGGAAAAGAGATCAAGCCGGATATCAGTGGCATTACGATCACAAATACCGCAGGAACTGTCTTGAAACAGGATGTGGATTACAAGGTGCAGGGCTACAAGAACAATATCAACATTGCAGATAAGAGCGATGCAGATGCACCTGCCGTTATAATTGTGGGTATTGGCAACTACAGTGGAACGATCAATTTGAAGTTCTCCATTGTTACCAAGAGTATTTCTGACAATGTGACAGTAGAGGCGATCCCGGACCAGATGTATACCGGAGATAAGATCACGCCAAGCCTTTCCCTTATGTATGGGGATGTGGTATTGACCGAAGGCAAAGATTATGAATTGACGTATAGCAGCAATGTCAATCCGGGACGGGCAACCATTTCCATTGCCGGAATAGGTGCTTACAGCGGAACATTGACGGCGCGGTTTAATATCATTGGTAATTTGAGCAATACCAGTCAGTTTACCATTGGTGGGTATCAGACCACTTATAGTTTACAGGCGAACGGAACTTTACAGTTTTCGGATGCCGGAATCAGCATTACCTATCAGAACCAGTCTAATGTAGACAGTTCAGGCAATATGACGACCATGTATCTGGACTCTTCCAATTATGAGATCCAGCAGTACAACTGTGACAGACCGGGTGAGGGGCAACTGATCTTTGTTGGTAAGAACTACTGTATCGGAAGCCAGACGATCCCGATCAGGGTTGTTGGAGATCTGAAAAATGTGGAAGTGATCAATGTCAATGATCAGTACGACTATACCGGAAAGCAGATCAAACCGACACCGATCGTTCAGTTTGGCTCACAGGTATTGGAAGAGGGCGAAGATTATAACATAGAGTATGGCAGCAATGTAGATGTTGGTACCAATAGTGGTAGTATTGTGATCCGTCAGGTTTCCGGTACAGATACCTACTATACCGGTTCCAAGACGGCACGTTTTAACATTTACTATAACTTGTCCAAGGCGACGGTTACCGGTTTGAATGATACCTATTCTTACACTGGTAGCGAGGTCAAGCCAATACCACAGGTGACATGTGCGGGAAAAGTCTTGCAGAAAGACGTTGACTATAGTCTTACCTATACCAATAATATCGACGCGGGTACAGCATCCGTGGTTATCAATAGTATAGATGGTGCATCTATCGGCAATCAGGTTGTAAACTTCGAGATCAAGGGCATCAATCTGGCAGATCCGGGCATGAATATCACCTTAGATGGTCAGTTGTCCGGTCTGACTACGACATACACCGGCGATTACATCCAGCCGAATGTAGTCGTGACTTATGGTGGCAAGACGCTGACACAGACCAAGGACTATAACGTAAGTTATGCAGAGAACCTCAATGTAGGAACCGCATCTGTGACCATCAGTGGTGCAGGAAGTTATTATGGCGCCGTGACAAAATACTTTACGATCACACAGAAAGATCTTTCTGCAAGCGATATCAATGTAAAGGTTTCAGACACCGGTTATGCCGGAGGACATCCGGTTGTTCCGCAGATGAGCCTGACTTATAACGGACATACCTTGCAGGAGGGCGTAGATTATACCTATACACTTTCCAACAATGAACAGGTTTCCGTTGACAGCAAGGCGTCTGTCACATTTACAGGAATTGGAAACTATACAGGATCCAGAAGTGCACAGTTTGAAGTTACCAAGGTAAATCTTGCCGGAGGAACCGTCAAACTGGATAAGACATCAGCAGTCTACACCGGTAGCGTGATCACACCGGAAATTGAAGTTTCTTGTCCGGTTGGTGATGGTACGACCTATATTTTACAGGAAGGTACCGATTACACGATCTCCTACGGAAATGGTATCCGCGATGCCGGAAAGTACAATATTTCGATCGTCGGAAAAGATAACTTCTATGGTTCCTTAAATCCTACCTTTACGGTAGAACCAAAGCCGATCACAGAAGATGATATCACCGTGACAGTACCGGATATGGACTACAGTGGTTCTGCGGTAGAACCGGCAGTAGTTGTGACGGATACGACAAGAGGTGTGGAACTGACCAAGGGTACGGATTATGACCTGACCTTCAAGAATAACATCAATTCTGCATCTAAGGATGACGCAGACGCAGCACCGACGGTAACGATCACCGGTAAGGGCAACTATACGGATAGCAGAACGGCGACTTTCAATATCGGAAGATCGCTTGCAGATGCACAGGTGCGTATCGCGCAGGATCAGCAGGAATTTACCTATGACGGCAAGTCCCATGTACCGACCTATGCAGTCTATCTTGCAGACGGCACTTTGTTAAAAGAAGGTACCGATTATGAAATGATCGACATTGAGGATAGCGTCAATGCCGGTACAAAGACCTTGGCAGTCAAGGGAATCGGCAATTACTATGGTAAGCCGTTTGCTTACTACCGTATCAACCAAAAGGTTGCTAAGGCATCCGAGATCAATGTGGTATTAGATCTGCCACAGGACGAGGATGGCAATTATGTGACCACCTACACCGGAAGTGCCATCACACCGGGCGTAAAGGTATATGATACCTCGATCTCCACAAAGACAGAGATCGATCCGGTCAACTATAGTATTACTTATGTCAACAATGAGAATATCGGAAATGTCAACAGTCCGGCATTTGTTATGGTTTCTCTGAAAGGCAACTATGCATTGGGATCTGAGACCAAGAGCCAGGCATTCATCATTGGGGCAAAAGATATTTCAGACTTTAAACTGGTGTTAAATGATAAACGTGTCACCTACACTGGAAGTGCTATCACACCGGATGTATCCGTGATCTATGACAATGGTGTGGATCCGGTATGGACATTGGTGGCAGGCGTTGATTACGACCTGAAACTGACAGATAATACCAATGCAGGTCATGCGACGGTAACAGCCGTAGCAAAGGGCAATTACACCGGTCAGGTGACCGAGGAGTTTGACATTGTAGCATCCTTAAAAGATGCCATTGTCACCATTGAACCGCAGTTCTACACCGGAAAGGCAGTCGAGCCACCGGTTACTGTAGAATGTGGTGGCAATGTATTGGAGCAGGATGTAGATTACAAGGTAGACTACTATTCTGATGATAGTTACACGACAGGCGGTTATGTCATCATCACACCGCTGGTATCTTACTATAGCGATAGCGCAAGATGTGCATACACCATCAGTGCAGATATGTCACTGCTTCGTGTCAAGGGTTATGCAAATCAGTACACCTACACCGGCAAAGCGATTCGACCGGACTTCGTCATCGAGGATCCAAGCGGCAACCAGGTGGCTTATGATGCAGACCAGATCGTCTATGGACGTATGAGTGCAGAAGAGGCAGAGACGACCGATATTGCGGACGTTACAAATGACGATTGTATTGCAGTCGGAACGATCACAGCCTTTATTCCGGTAGAACTTGCCGGTAATAAAGAAGTCTTACAGGCAACTTATGAGATCATTCCAAAGAATATCAACGCATGCAATATCATCCAGTTGAGCAAGAATACCTACACCGGAAAAGCCATTGAACCAAAAGCAACCTTGTTGTATGATGGTAAAGAGTTGATCCAGGGCAAAGAATACAGTGTTACTTACAACAACAATGTAAATCCGGGTGTTGCCACAGCAACCGTACAGGGACTTGGCAATTACACAGGAACCAGTGTATTGAAATTCAATATCATCGCTCCGGTCATGGTAGGCTTAAAGGCACAGGCAGCCAGTGAGACAGGCATACAGATTTCATGGCTGAAAAACGGAAAGGCTACCGGTTACGAGATCTACAGCGAGGACAACCGTACCAAGTACGGTACAACATCGGCTACATCCTTTGTGGCAAATGGCTTGAAGAACTCAACGACCTATACCTTCCATGTGAGATCTTATGTGACCGCGGGTGGAAACACGACCTATGGCGAAATGCAGTCGGTAACGGCTTATACCAAGGTAGCGTCTACCAATGATCTTGTCGGTACATCAACGGCAAAGAGAAGTGCGACGCTTACATGGAATCGCAGCAACACGGTAGCAGGTTATGAGATCTATCGTAGTTCAAGTGCAGACGGTACTTACAAGAAGATCGCCGTTGTACCAAACGGCAAGGGTACTTATACGGATACCAAGGTAGGCAGCAACAAGACCTACTATTACAAGGTACGTGCATACAAGCCGGTGGATGGTTCTTATGTTTATGGAGATTACTCAAAGACAATAGCGATCACTGTAAAGTAGGAATATTTCATGCAGGAACAAGGAAAATATAAGATCGGCGAATACAGCTTCCAGACCTTTCACGAATATCGTGATGGTCAGGAAGATGTTCGCAAGATCGAATGTATCAACAAAGAATTAAATATACAGGATCCCGAGGTGGCAGTGCGTCTTTACAACGACATTCGAAGCGGCAAGATCGTTTTCAAGTCACCGATCGGCGATCAGTTTTTTGCGCATCTGGCAGATATCGTTGCGGATAAGTCCGTAGATCTGTTGGAGGACAAAGCCGTTGTAGAAGAGGCAGAGGGCAAGGTAAAATACCAGAAGATACTTGGTGTTGCATTTATTATCTTGGCACTTGTCTCTTTTGCTGTGTTTGGAATTGCCGAGATCCGGGATATTGTGACGACAAGGCAGATGCAGAAACTGGCAGACCAGGTGGAGACTCCAAAGAGCCAGGATGATGCTTCCCAAAATGACGATGCCAAGAGTGAAGATACTTCTACAGAGAATGGGGATACGTCGTCCGCTCAAGAAGACCAGACGCAAAATTTAAGTGTCTTACCGGAATACGCAGAACTTTTACAGCAGAACCCGGAAATGGTAGGCTGGCTTTCTATTGACGATACCGAGATCAATTATCCGGTCGTACAGAAGGATAACACCTACTATCTGACCCACGGATTTGACCAGGCGACCAACTCCAACGGCAGTATTTTCATGGACGAGCGGTGCAGTATCTTAAAGCCGACGATCAACACCATCATTTATGGACATAACATGAAAAGCGGGATGATGTTTGGCGGTCTGAAAAATTATCTGCAAGAGGGCTATCTGGAAGCCCATAAATACATCAATTTCAACACCATTTACGAAAAAAGGACATATGAGATCGTGGCGGTGGGACTGTCAAAGGTGCAGTATCAGGATGAGGACGCCTATCGCTATTATGATTTCATCACGTCGACTTCCGCGCAGGATCTGGAGGATTTTATACAAAATGTTGATTCTCTTGCTGTTTACGGAAATGCAGATGGATTGACCTTGCAGGACAAACTTTTGACCCTGTCAACCTGTAACAGTTATACCGAGGATGGACGATTATTTGTAGTAGCCAAACAGGTACAATAGGTGTATAATATACTAGATGTTGTAGATTTTTATTTCGAAATAGAGTTATACGGAGATAATAGAATGAAAAGAGGTACAAAAATTGGATGGTTTCTGATCGCACTGTCTGTGATCTTATCCGTTTGGGTGATCGTCAGTCAGAGTTCAGATGCAAGCCAGGCGACAGAGTCAGGATTGGTGCTGAGTGATGATGGCACGGTTCTGGAAGATTACACAGGAAATGGCGGAGCTGTTACGATCCCGGATGGCGTTACCACGATCAATGCCGGTGTCTTTGCGTCAAAGGATATTACATCGGTCGTTATGCCGAGTTCGGTGACCAGCATGGGAACGGGTGTATTCAGCGGATGTACTTCTCTTGCGTCAGTATCCCTGAGTTCTTCTTTGAATGGGATCCCGGAAGAGACTTTCCGTGAGTGCTTATCCCTCGGATCTGTGACAATCCCGGATAGTGCAACTTCGATCGGCAGCAATGCTTTTTACGGATGTGCCTCTCTTAGTTCTGTCAGCATCCCGGCAAGCGTCAGCAGTATTTCTACGGATGCTTTCAGCGGATGTGGCAACCTTTCCAATATTTCGGTGGCATCCGGCAATGGTGCTTATGCATCTTCGGATGGATGTTTATACAATGCGTCAAAGACCCGACTCCTCTTGGTGCCGGAGGGCAAGACTTCTCTTGCAATTGCAGCAGGTACGACAACGATTGGGTCAGGAGCACTTCAGGATTGCACAGGTATATCTACTGTGTCGCTTCCAAATAGTGTAACGACGATCGAAGCCAATGCTTTTACCGATAGCGGTGTTGAGACTATCACCATTCCTGCATCCGTGACATCGATCGCCACACAGAGTTCGTGGACACCATCTACCATTTATGGTGTTTCCGGTTCTGCGACAGAAAAGTATGCCAAGGATAATAACATTGTCTTTGTTGTTCTGGGAGATAACCAGGATGATGATAACAACGATGACAATAATGACGATAATAATAACAATAATAACGGTAATAACAACAACGGCGATAACAATGACAGCAACAACAATGGTGCCAATAATGGAGACAACGGAAATGGCAATGGTACTTCCGACGGAGACGTTGTAAATCCGGATGGATCCATTACCCATGCAGATGGTTCTGTGACAACTGCAGACGGCAGAGTGATCAAGAGCGCGACAAACGGAGGCGCTGCATCACATACAAAGGATGCGACACCGACGACAGCAGATGGCATTGATCCGAGATACTTCCTTTGCATAGCGATCTTTGCAGGTGGTATCGGAGTCATTCTTTACAGCCGTTTCAATAAGATGAAATATATGAGTCAGAATCACAAGGATAGATCATAAGAATAGCAGATATAGACATACGAATGATAAAAAGGGGACAGTTGCTAAGACTGCCCCTTTTCTACTTAAAAGACATGAGATCATAGGAGACAGGGATATGTTTACAAGAATGATGGCACAGGGAATCGTAACGATAATCTACACACTGGAATTTGCAGGACTTCTGGTGGCTGCTTTACCGCGTTACAAGCAAAAATACTATGTACCGGTCAAGATGCTGTGCAGTGTGTCCTTTGTTGTGATCGCAGTCATGTTCGCTTTTATCAGCGACCATATGCGGTATTTCTACATGATGCTTTTACCACTGGTCTTGTGTGCCGTTGGCGATTTATTTATGGGATTATATCAGATCAAGAGTAAACGAAAACATATGCTGGCAGGCATGATCGTATTTCTCCTGGCGCATATGGGATTTTTGATATGTTTCTTCCGTGTGGATGCGACCATCACATGGTGGAATATATTCCTGCCGATCATAGCGCTGGCAGCCTTTTTCTTTGTCAAGCGTCTGATGCACCTGCACATGGGAAGACTGGCAATCCCGGCATCGATCTATTGCGTATTTCTGTCGCTCATGCTATCCAAGGCTACACAGTATATGGCACTCTATCCGGGCTTGGCTTCCGGTTGGATCGGTTTTGGGGGTATCGCCTTTTTTATCTCTGATTTCATGATCATTTTCTTGTACTTCTACAAGTTCCGTAAGCCGGAAAACCGCTGCAAGATCCATTATCTGAACCTTGCGACCTATTATTACGGTATTCTGGCATTTGATATCAGTATCTTATATTTTGCAGCCTTTTAAGAAACCGCCTGCTTTTTCACGGTCTCCAGTGCTTTTGCAACCGGTGGGATAGCGATCACGATCAGTGTGATGACTGCCTCTGCTCCCAGATAAGAACCATTGTAGACCAGTGAGTAAACAACAGCATTTGGGAAGGTGTCCGGCGCATACATGCCAAAGAAGATCCAGCCGGAAAGGAAGGCAAAGAAATAACGGCCTAAGACAGCAACGATATATCCTTTGATCAGACCGTGCTTGGAATTCTGGAAAAGACCTGCAAGACCAAGAGCACCAAATGCTAAGATGTAGTCGGTAAGCATCTGTGGGAAACTCAGGATATACGGGTCAATCAAAAGCTGCAGTACGCCGTAGGCGAGAGCCGCCGTCAGTCCGCCACCAAATCCATACCAGTAGCCGATCAGGACGATAAAGAGCATGGAAAAGAGCGTGACAGAACCGCCCATAGGCAGGTCAAACAATTTGATCATGGAGGTGACCACGGCAAGTGCGATCGCCATAGCGGAAAATACCAACTGTTTGGTGCTCATTTTCTTCTTGGTGCCAAAGATGGCAGCACCTATGAGAAGAAGTGCGATAAATACTAAGATCAGTGCGGTGTAGCCGGCAGTGGTGAGGTCATAGGCACCATCTGCATTTGCTGTTACAA
>CAVLBP010000053.1:0-16282 GCA_963661325.1 bacterium | reverse complement strand
AGTTTCGGGTTCCTGTCTTAACAAATATATTATAAGGAGATAAGAAATGACAAAGACATTTACAATGGAACTTGCAGGAAGAACCCTGCGTGTTGATGTTGGTCGTGTTGCAGCACAGGCAAATGGTGCAGCATTCATCCAGTATGGTGAGACAACCGTACTTTCAACGGCTACAGCATCAGAGAAGCCAAGAGAAGGAATTGATTTCTTCCCACTTAGTGTAGAGTTTGAAGAAAAATTATATTCCGTAGGAAAGATCCCTGGTGGATTCAATAAGAGAGAGGGCAAGGCATCTGAAAACTCCGTGCTTACCGCGCGTGTGATCGACCGTCCGATGCGTCCGCTTTTCCCAAAGGATTACCGCAATGACGTTACTTTGAATAACATGGTCATGAGTGTTGATCCGGAGGCACGTCCGGAACTTGTTGCTATGCTTGGTGCAGCAATCTCAACCTGTATTTCCGATATCCCATTTGACGGTCCTTGTGCTATGACACAGGTAGGTATGATCGATGGCGAGTTCATTATCAACCCATCACAGGCACAGTGGGACAATGGAGATCTGAAACTTACCGTTGCATCTACTGCACAGAAGGTTATCATGATCGAAGCCGGTGCCAATGAGATCCCGGAAGACAAGATGATCGAGGCTATCTACAAGGCACATGATGTCAACCAGACCATCATCGCATTCATCAATCAGATGGTTGCTGAAGTTGGCAAGCCAAAGCATTCTTATACCAGTTGTGCCATTCCGGAAGAGATGTTCGCAGAGATGCGCAAGATCGTGACACCGGAAGAAATGGAAGAGGCTGTATTTACAGACCAGAAGCAGGTACGTGAGGAGAATATCCGTCAGGTTACCGAGAAATTTGAAGAAGCATTTGCAGATAAAGAAGATTGGCTGGAAGTCTTAGGTGAGGCTGTATATCAGTATCAGAAGAAGACAGTCCGCAAGATGATCTTAAAAGACCACAAGCGTCCGGATGGCAGACGTATCGACCAGATCCGTCCACTGTCCGCAGAAGTAGATCTGATCCCTAGAGTACATGGCTCTGCTATGTTCACACGTGGACAAACACAGATCTGTGACGTTGTTACTCTGGCTCCGCTTTCAGAAGTACAGAAGGTTGATGGTCTGGATGAAAATATTACCGTAAAGCGTTATATGCATCATTACAACTTCCCGTCATACTCTGTTGGTGAGACAAAGCCTTCTCGCGGACCGGGACGTCGTGAGATCGGACATGGAGCATTGGCAGAAAGAGCCCTGATCCCGGTACTTCCTTCAACAGAGGAGTTCCCATATGCGATCCGTGCGGTATCCGAGACATTTGAGTCCAATGGTTCAACCTCTATGGCATCTACCTGTGCATCTTGTATGGCACTGATGGCAGCCGGTGTACCGATCAAGAAGATGGTTGCCGGTATTTCCTGTGGTCTTGTTACAGGAGAGACAGATGATGATTACATCGTACTTACCGATATCCAGGGACTGGAAGACTTCTTTGGTGATATGGACTTTAAGGTAACAGGAACCAAAGACGGTATCACAGCCATCCAGATGGATATCAAGATCCATGGTCTGACCAGACCGATCGTGGAAGAAGCGATCCGCAGAACCAGAGAAGCAAGATTCTTCATCATGGATGAGTGTATGTCAAAGGCAATCTCTGCACCTAGAGAGAGCGTTGGTAAGTATGCACCAAAGATCATCCAGATCCAGATCGATCCTGCAAAGATCGGTGATGTTGTAGGTCAGCGTGGAAAGACCATCAACGAGATCATTGATCGTACCGGTGTCAAGATCGACATCACAGATGAAGGCAATGTATCTGTTTGCGGTACGGACAAGGAAAAGATGGACGAAGCCGTAGAGATGATCAAGATCATCACAACTGACTTTGAACAGGGACAGATCTTTACCGGTAAGGTCGTAAGCATCAAGGAATTTGGTGCATTCATCGAATTTGCACCTGGCAAGGAAGGTATGGTTCACATCTCTAAGATTTCTAAAGAGAGAATCGAGCATGTAGAAGATGTACTTACCCTCGGCGATGTTGTTAAGGTTGTATGCCTTGGCAAGGACAAGATGGGAAGAATCTCCTTCTCTATCAAGGATGTAAAATAATCTATAAATACAGGAACTCTCATCGGTTTGAACCGATGGGAGTTTTTTTCATATACTGAAAAAAAGCGAAAAAATACAGATGAATCAGGTAAGGCATTGGATAGGTTTTGAAGAAAACATGGATCGGCTTGGGGAAAGAGACCGGCCGGTCGGTGTTTGTATTTTAGATAGCGGAGTGGAAGCACATCCGGATTTTGGAAAACGTATTGTTCTGTTTCGGGATTTTGTAGAGGAACGTCAGGGCTTATATGACGATTACGGACATGGAACCCATATTGCGGGCATCAGTTCCGGCAGTGGTCTGCGTTCCAAAGGCAGGTATCGCGGGATCGCTGCGCATAGCAATCTGATCATAGGAAAGGTCCTAAACCATCAGGGTGACGGTCGTATTGAGGACTTTATCGCGGCGATCTACTGGTGTATGCAGATGCAGGAAAAGTATCATATCCGCATTTTAAATATTTCGGTCGGTCTGATCAAAAGCGTTGCCAAAGACTGGCAGAGAGACCTGTTAGGCGCGGTAGAAGCCGCATGGGACAAAGGAATTGTCACAGTATGCGCGGCAGGCAATAATGGACCGGGCAAGGGAAGTGTGACCATACCGGGCACCCAGCCCAAGGTCATAACGGTAGGCAGTGCAGATTACCGGCAGGGCATTTTTTTTCCAAGTGATTATAGTGGGCGCGGGCCGACAGCGGATTGTGTCAAAAAGCCGGAGATCTATGCTCCGGGAAGTAATATTACCAGTTGCAGCAAGCAGGGCTGGTATGTAAAAAAAACGGGTACTTCCATGTCAGTTCCTGTTGTAACGGGAGCCATTGCACTTCTTTTACAACAGGAACCATATCTTAGCCCGGTCGATGTCAAACTCCGCCTCTATGAACGGGCAAAGCGGGGACATATGGACAATGGAGGAAATTGGGGCACGATCTACCTGCCAACGCTCTTGGATGCAAAGCAATAGTAGCAGAACATTTCCTGTAAAATATCTCCATAACCGGCGGCTGCAACGGACTCATTGGCAACGACCGGGATGGAGCCGATCTGTTTGTCGCCCAGATAATAGTCGATGGAACCGATGCTATCCCCTTTTTTGATAGGAGCCGTGAGAGAGTCCGGCAGATTTTGTCTGCTTGTGATCTGGCTCAGATCTGACTTCTTTTGATCCAGATAGGAAAAGTCCTGCTTGGCAGCCGCGTGCAGGGTATCGGCGACTCCTTTTTTGACCGGGATCTGTAGGATCTTTTCGGTCGTTTTGTCCTGATAGATGGCAGTGTTTGCAAATCCATAGGCAAACAGCGACTGAGCATCCCGGATACGGTCTTTGGAGGTCGGTGCTGCCATGATCACAGCAATCAGATCAATATTATCTTTGCTGGCGGTGGCGGACAAACAGAATTTGGCAAGGCTGGTCGAACCGGTCTTAAGTCCTGTGGCGTAAGGATAGGATTTGAGCAGTTTGTTGGTATTGGTCAGTGTAAAAGGTGTCTGTCCTTTTCTGGTCGTATGGGTAATGTCTTCCTGCCAGATCTGGCAGTAGTCGTAGATGGCTGGAAAACGCAGGATCAACTGGCGGCTCAAAATGGCAAGATCCTTGGCGCAGGAGTAGTGGTCGGCGTCGTCCAGACCGCAGCAGTTTACAAAATGTGTGTTATCCAGAGAAAGCGTGGCGGCTTTTTCGTTCATGAGGGCGACAAAGGCATCTTCTGAGCCGGCAACGGTCTCTGCCATGGCAACGGCTGCATCGTTGGCGGAGGCAATGCTGATACATTTGATCAGGGTGTCTACAGTCTGGATCTCACCGGCTTCCAGAAAGACTTGGGATCCGCCCATAGAGGCAGCGTGTTCCGAAACAGTCACTTGTGTATCCAGTGAGATCTGTCCGTTTTCTATGGCTTCAAAGATCAAAAGCAGGGTCATGACCTTGGTCACACTCGCCATGGGAAGTCTGGCATTCGCATCCTTTTCGTATAGGATACAGCCGGTCGAGGCTTCCATCAGAACCGCAGAAGGACAGGACAGGGACAGAGCATTATCCGTAGTTTCTCCGTTATCTTCCGCAAGCACAGGCAGGCAAAAAAGAGGCTGGAGTAAAAGAAGCGATAAAAGCAGGCACAAGAGGGATTTATAGGATTTCATAAAATACCTCAGGAAATTGCATTATTACCTAGTATATAAAAAGAAATGTCTCCTATTCCAAAAACTTGAAATTCATGGGAAAACCCGATATAATAGTAAAGATTTTGCAAAGAGGTAGGCATATGGAATTAGAATTCAAGTTACAGGTGTTTGAAGGTCCGCTGGATCTTCTTTTGCACCTGTTAGATAAGAACAAAGTCAGTATTTATGATATTCCCATCGTGGAGATCACGAATCAGTATATGGAATATATCCGGCAGATGCAAAAGCACGATCTGAATGTCGTCAGTGAGTTCATGGTCATGGCGGCGACACTTTTGGACATCAAGTCAAAAATGCTTCTCCCGGCAGATCCTACCGAGGATGAGGATGAGGAAGACCCGCGTGCAGAATTGGTGCAACAGTTGTTGGAATATAAATTATATAAATGCATGGCATTTGAACTAAAGGATCGTCAGGTAGATGCCGCACGCATTTTTTACAAGGATCCGACCGTTCCGGAGGAAGTGCTGGCTTATACGCCGCCTGTTGATACCAAGGAACTGGTATCTGATCTGACCTTAAACCAGTTGAATGATATTTTTAAATCCGTCTTGAAGCGGCAGAAGGACAAGATCGATCCTATCCGTTCCAAATTTGGAGAGATCCGCAAGGAAGAGGTATCACTGGAGGACAAGATGGGCTATTTGTCGGAATATGCCCTAGAACATAAAAACTTTAGTTTTCGTCAGTTATTGGAAAAACAGAGCAGTAAGATGGAAGTGATTGTGACCTTTTTGGCGATTTTGGAATTGATGAAATCAGGCAAGATCCTGATCTCACAGGCACATACTTTTGACGATATTCTGATCGAGTCAAAGATCGCGGCATAGAATAGGAGTGACGTTATGGATCAAAAGCAGATGGAATCCATCATAGAAGGGATTCTTTTTACCTTTGGCGAGGCGGTGGAACCGTCGCGTATCGCAAAGGCACTGGAAGTAGAGACAAAAGATGTCGTAAAGGCATTGGAACATATGAAAGAAACATGGGCAGAAGAAGGCCGCGGAGTACAACTGATGGAACTGGACGGTTCTTACCAGATGTGTACGAAGCCGGAACTCTATGAATACCTGATCCGCATGGCAAAGCAGCCACGCAAGCAGGTATTGACGGATGTCCTTTTAGAGACTTTATCCATCATTGCCTACAAGCAGCCGATCACCAAATCGGAGATCGAAAAGATCCGAGGCGTATCCAGCGATCATGCGGTCAGCAAACTGGTGGAATATTCACTTGTGACCGAGTTGGGGCGTCTGGATGCACCGGGACGACCGATGCTCTTTGGGACGACCGAAGAATTCTTACGTTCCTTTGGCGTATCATCCATTGATGAACTGCCGACACCGACGACAGACCAGATGGAGACCTTTAAGCAGGAGGCGGAGCAGGAAATCAAACTGGATGTGGGCGGAGAATAGTTTTTTCTACCGAAAATGTCATAAAAGAAAGAAGATCTCATAGTTTTTTATAAAGTCTAGTCGGGAGGATTTTGTCTTGCCTTTTATAAAAAAGATGCGGTCTTTTTTTATTGTCCTTTTTGCCATCCTGCTATGGCAGCCGCAAACCATCTGCGCAGCGGAAAAGCAAACGATCGATGCAAATTCTATCCATGCTCTGTCTGCGGTGCTTTTAGACGGAGACAGCGGCAGGGTGCTTTATGAAAAAGAGGGGGATGTCAAACGGGCAAATGCCAGTACGACCAAGATCATGACCTGTATCCTGGCACTGGAAAAGGGAAAGGAAGATGATATCGTCACGGTGTCTGCCTATGCGGCATCCATGCCCAATGTGCAGTTAAATATCGAAGAGGGCGAGAAATATTACCTCAAAGATCTCTTATACTCCCTTATGCTGGAATCCCATAATGATTCTGCCGTGGCGATCGCGGAACACATTGGCGGGAGCGTCGAGGGCTTTTCTGCCTTGATGAATGAAAAGGCAAAAGAACTGGGCTGTAGTAACAGTTGTTTTTTGACACCAAACGGTCTGGATGCTTCGGGAGGAGAAAATACCCATGGTACGACGGCACATGATCTGGCACTTATCATGCGCTATTGTACCTGGCAGTCACCTGTGGCAGAGCGGTTCTTGGAGATCACGCGGACAAATTCCTATTCTTTTTCATCACTGACGGAGCAGGCGGATGGCAGCGTGAGTCTTGGAACACGCACTTTTTCCTGTACCAACCACAATGCCTATTTGAGCCAGAATCCAGACTGCCTGTCGGGAAAGACGGGATTTACAGCGGATGCCGGTTACTGCTATGTGACTTCGCTTTCTTCTGAGGGGCGGAAATTTGTTATCGCCTTACTGGCAAGTGGCTGGCCAAACAACAAGACCTATAAATGGCAGGACTGCAATAAGATCTACCAGTATGCCACGTCATATTATCGGATGCGCCGGGTCATAGATCCGGCAGAGAGTTTGCAGCGCGTTATCCTTCATGGAGCCCAGAATCCGGAATATGACCTGAAAACCCAAGAGTCCGTCATGCCACAGGTGGCGGATATGCGAAATGAGATCCTTCTGGCAGACTGGGAGACCATGACGATCCGCTTGCATTACCCACGCAGTGTAGAGGCAAGGGGCGAAGGCTTTAGGGCGATCGGAAATGCAGAACTTCTCATAGATGACGTGACCATAGATACTTGTGATATTCTTTTGGAAGATAGCATTGCCGCCAAAAATATGCCTTGGTTCTTTGGGGCGGTGCTGAAAAAATGGGCTATGTTTTTCTAGTTTAGATCTGTAAAATTTCTTTGCCAAAATATAGTGAAATAATTAACAAAAGTGGTTGAAAAAGGAAAGACAAAACGTTATTATTACAGTAGATAAATTTTGAATTTATATATATGGAGGAAAAGTAGCATGAGTAATGTAACAAACAATCCTGCTATTCAGAGGATGAATGAATTACTTGATGAGCACAGTTTTGTCGAATTAGGCGCACTGGTAACATCAAGAAACACTGACTTCGACCTGAAACAGCAGCAGACACCTTCTGATGGTGTAGTGATCGGACATGGTCTGATCGATGGCAATCTGGTATTTGTATTCAGCCAGGATGCTTCTGTATTAAATGGAAGCATTGGCGAGATGCATGCAAAGAAGATCATGTCAGTGTATGATATGGCTATGAAGATGGGAGCACCGGTCATTGGACTTTTGGATTCCACAGGTGTCAGATTACAGGAATCTGTAGATGCACTTGAGAGCATCGGAGCCATTTATGCAAAGGCAGTTGCTGCATCCGGCGTGATCCCACAGATCATGGGTGTTTTCGGCTCTTGTGGCGGTGGACTCAGCGTACTTACTTCTGTCAGCGATTTCGCACTTATGATAAAGGATGCCAAGTTATTTATCAATTCCGCAGATGCCATTTCCGGCAACCGTGCAGATAAACTTGACACAGCAAGCGCAGACTTCCAGTATGCAGAGGCTGGTAATGTTGATTTTGTCGGTGATGAGGCAGAGGTCATGGAAGAGATCCGTCGTTTCGTTACCATCCTTCCGGGATGCAATGTTGAAGAAGGCTGCGTTGAGGAATGCATGGATGATCTCAACCGTGCCGCAGAAGGCTTAGATGGCAAGGTAAAAAATCTTGCGCTTTTTGCAGAGGAGATCTCAGACAATCATCTCTTTGTTGAGACAAAGGCTGGATTTGCAAAAGAAATGCTTACCGGCTTTATCAAGTTAAACGGTATTACCGTTGGTGTGGTAGGCAACCGCGAGGAGACTATGGCAGGTGATGAAGTCGTAGATCTTGGAACTAAACTTACGGCTGACGGATGTCAAAAGGCAGCAGATTTCGTTTCTTTCTGTGATGCTTTTGATATCCCGGTACTTTCACTTACCAATACAACAGGTTACGAGGCTTCCGTATGTGCTGAAAAGCATCTGGCAAAGGCTCTTGGCAAGATGGTATATGCATTTGCAAATGCCACAGTGCCAAAGATCTCTTTCCTCTGTGGACAGGCACTTGGCAGTGCATATGTGACCATGAACGCAAAATCCCTTGGCGCAGACCTTGTATTTGCTTTTGCAAACGCAGACGTTGCACCGATGGACGCTGAACTTGCAGCCAAGATCATGTACGCAGATGCTTCCGCAGATGTGATCGCTGCAAAGGCTGAGGAATATGCAAACACGAATTGTGGTGTGACAAATGCTGCAAGACGTGGTTATGTAGATCGCATCGTTGAGCCGGCAGATGCAAGAAAGTATCTGATCGCCGGATTCGAGATGCTCTTTACAAAGAGGGTAGATGGCCCATACAAGAAACACGGAACAAAATAGAAAGGTGAGCATATGAAAAAGAAAATCATATTAATGGTCAGTACTTTAGTATGTATGCTCGCGTTATGCTCCTGCGGTAAGAGTCAGGTGGATCTGAATGGTTTATCTGAATCACAATTACAGAGCGCATGTGAGCAGACAGCAGGAGTTTTGGAAGGACTCAGTGCTGATGAGAGCGAACAGTACTATTCTTACTATGCATCACAGGATGATGGTAAGATCTATGCCGATCTGATGGAACAATGGATTGACGTACAGCCACAGATCGGAGATTTCGTTGGATATAAGGACTTTAGCGTAACAAAGGCAGGAAAGACGATCTCTGCTGTAGAGACGATCTCTTATACCAAGCGAGACATCAAACTTACTTATGTTATCAATGCCAACAGTCTGGAGACGACAGCGATCAATGTTGAGATCGTTTATTCTCTGGGCGAGACGATGGCAAAGGCAGGACTGAATACGGTCATGTCAATCTCCATCGTATTTGTGATCCTGATTCTGATCTCACTGGTCATCAGTGCATTTAAGGTGATCCCGGTCATTCAGGCGAAGTTCTCCAAGGAAGAAAGTGCTCCGGCAGTCAAGGTAGCCTCGGCTGTACCGGCTGCCGCAGCGGAGACGGATGATACAGAATTGATCGCAGTTATTGCTGCAGCGATCGCTGCAAGCACAGGAAGTTCTACAGATGACTTTGTAGTACGTTCCATCAAGAGAAGATATTAATTTAGGAGGAATTATAAATGAAGAATTATACAATTACTGTAAATGGAAATGTTTATGATGTTACTGTAGAAGAAAAGGGAAGCACAGGAGCAGCACCGGTCGCTGCAAGCGCACCTGCACCAAAGGCAGCAGCACCTAAGGCTGCAACAGGCGCTGGAAGCATCAAGATCGAAGCTGGCGCAGCCGGAAAGGTATTCAAGTTGGAGGCAACTCCTGGTACACAGGTTAAGGCTGGCGATACCGTATTAGTTCTTGAAGTTATGAAGATGGAGACTCCTGTTGTTGCACCTAAGGATGGTGTGGTTGCAACAATTGATGTAGCAGAAGGACAGGCTGTAGAATCAGGCGATCTGCTTGCAACAATGAATGAGTAACAGGCAACAGGTATTATTAGGAGGAACAATTCATGAGTTACGTTACAGAAACGTTAAGTAACCTTCTATCCCAGACGGCGTTTGCAAACTTGGACTACAAGAACTTTATCATGATCGCAGTTGCATGCGTATTCTTGTATCTGGCTATCCGCAAGGGATTTGAACCATTACTTCTGGTTCCGATCGCTTTTGGTATGCTTCTTGTTAATATCTACCCAGATATTATTGCAAGCCCGGAGGAAACGTCTAACGGTGTAGGCGGTTTGCTTTATTACTTTTATACATTGGACGAGTGGTCCATCCTGCCATCCCTTATTTTCCTTGGCGTTGGTGCGATGACCGACTTCGGTCCTTTGATCGCCAATCCGATCAGTTTCCTGCTCGGTGCGGCAGCACAGTTCGGTATCTTTACCGCATATCTTCTGGCTATCCTGCTTGGCTTTAGTGATCAGGCAGCAGCAGCGGTTTCCATCATTGGTGGTGCCGATGGTCCGACATCTATCTTCCTTGCCGGTAAGTTAGGGCAGAGTAGTCTGATGGGACCGATCGCGGTGGCGGCATATTCTTACATGGCACTCGTGCCGATCATCCAGCCACCGATCATGAAGTTATTTACAACGAAAAAGGAACGTGCGATCCATATGGAGAACCTGCGTCCGGTTTCCAAGTTGGAAAAGATCTTATTCCCGATCGTAGTAACCATTATCGTATGTTTACTGCTTCCTACCACGGCACCATTGGTTGGTATGCTGATGTTAGGTAACCTTTTCCGTGAGTCAGGCGTGGTTCGTCAGTTGACTGAGACTGCATCCAATGCTCTTATGTATATCGTTGTTATCTTACTGGGAACCTCTGTAGGTGCATCCACAAGTGCAGAAGCCTTCCTGAATATCACAACGATTAAGATCGTTATTTTAGGTCTGGTTGCATTTGCGATCGGTACCACAGCAGGTGTACTCTTTGGTAAGTTGCTTTGCTTCCTTACAAAGGGCAAGATCAATCCGCTCATCGGTTCCGCAGGTGTATCTGCAGTACCTATGGCAGCGCGTGTATCACAGAAGGTCGGTGCAGAAGAAGATCCTACCAACTTTCTGTTGATGCATGCAATGGGACCAAACGTTGCCGGAGTTATCGGTACAGCAGTTGCCGCTGGTGTATTCATGGCTATTTTCGGTGTATAATATAAGGAGGATGACATGGCAGAAGTAGTTAAAAAACCTGTAAAGATTACAGAAACAATATTAAGAGATGCACATCAGTCTCTGATCGCTACCAGAATGACGACAGAGCAGATGTTGCCGATCATTGATAAAATGGATAAGGTCGGATACCACGCAGTAGAGTGCTGGGGTGGTGCTACCTTCGACGCTTCCCTGCGTTTCTTGAAAGAGGATCCATGGGAGCGTTTGAGAAAACTTCGTGATGGTTTCAAGAACACGAAGTTGCAGATGCTTTTCAGAGGACAGAACATCTTAGGATACAGCCATTATCCGGATGATGTTGTAGAATATTTCGTTCAGAAGTCTATCGCTAATGGTATTGATATCATTCGTATCTTTGACTGCCTGAATGATGTCCGCAACTTACAGACCGCAGTAGATGCCTGCAAGAAGGAAAAAGGACATGCACAGGTTGCCCTTTCTTATACCTTAGGTGATGCTTATACCTTGGATTATTGGAAAGAAATGGCAAAGCGTGTTGAGGATATGGGTGCTGATTCTTTGTGTATCAAAGATATGGCAGGACTTTTAGTTCCACAGAAGGCTGATGAACTTGTCCGTACCTTAAAGGAAGCAACATCACTTCCGATCGACCTGCATACACACTATACTTCCGGTGTTGCTTCTATGACTTACTTAAAGGCTGTAGAGGCAGGATGCGATATCATTGATACCGCAATCTCTCCATTTGCACTGGGAACCAGCCAGCCTGCAACAGAAGTTATGGTTGAGACTTTCAAGGGTACAGAATTCGATACCGGATTAGACCAGAATCAACTGGCTGAGATCGCTGATTACTTCCGTCCGATGAGAGAGGAAGCATTGGCATCCGGTCTTATGAATCCAAAGGTACTTGGCGTAAACATCAACACTTTACGTTATCAGGTACCGGGTGGTATGCTTTCCAACCTGATCTCCCAGTTGAAGGAGCAGGGCAAGGAAGACAAATACGAAGAAGTGCTTGCAGAAGTACCACGTGTTCGTAAAGACCTTGGTGAGCCACCACTGGTAACACCTTCTTCTCAGATCGTTGGTACACAGGCTGTATTCAATGTCCTGATGGGTGAGAGATATAAGGTTGCCACCAAAGAGACCAAGGATATGCTTCTTGGAAAATATGGACAGACCGTTCGTCCTTTTAATCCGGAAGTGGTAGAAAAGGTTCTTGGCGATGAGAAGGATCAGGCGATCACTTGTCGTCCGGCAGATCTTTTGGAGCCGGGACTGGCTAAGTTTGAAGAAGAAATGAAGCAGTGGAAGCAGCAGGATGAGGATGTCCTTTCCTATGCACTTTTCCCAAAGGTTGCTACCGACTTCTTCAAGTATCGTGAAGCACAGCAGACAGGTGTTGACCCGGCTGTCGCTGATACAAAAAATGGTGCTTATCCAGTTTAATTTTTAAAGGAAAAGTAGTATAATAGAATCCATCGGTGTGTTTTGCGGCATGCCGGTGGATTTTTTATGTTTAGAAGGAATCGTTATTATGTCAAATAAAAGTGATCTGAATACAAAGATGAACGAACTTTACAAGTCCATGAGCAAGGGACAGAAACTTCTGACAAATTATATCACGGACAATTATGATAAAGCGGCATTTCTTACGGCTGCCAAACTGGGTGAGACCGTCGGTGTCAGTGAATCTACGGTGGTTCGATTTGCCATGTTCCTCGGATACAAGGGCTATCCGGAGTTCCAAAAGGCGCTGGAAGAGACAGTCCGCAATAAATTAAATTCCGTACAGCGCATGGAAGTCACCTATGGCAGGATCGAGAAAAATGCCGTGCTCAGTTCGGTCTTATCTTCCGATGCGGACAAGATCCGAGAGACCATGGAGTCTATGGATGAAGATGTTTTTGAGCAGGCGGTCGATACTATCTTAAATGCCAGAAAGATCTATGTGATCGGTATCCGCAGCTGCGCGCCGCTGGCATCTTTTCTGGCTTTTTATCTCAATCTGATGTTTGACAATGTCATTCTTTTACAGACAAACAATTCCAGTGAGATCTTTGAACAGATGATACATATGAACGAGTCGGATGTCATTATTGGGATCAGTTTCCCTCGCTATTCCATGCGAACTTTAAAGGCGATGGAATTTGCCAACAACCGCAGCGCCAAGGTCATTACCTTGACGGACAGCGTACATTCTCCGATGAACCTCTATTCCTCCTGCAATCTGATCGCCAGCAGTGATATGGCATCTATTGTGGACTCGCTGGTGGCGCCGCTGAGCGTGATCAATGCCCTGATCGTTGCCCTTTGTATGAAAAAGCAGGATTCGGTAGCAGAGACCTTGGAAACTTTGGAGGATATCTGGGACGAGTATCAGGTTTATGAAAATGATGAGATCGATCAGGTGGATGATTCGCTGAAGATGCGTTATGCAAAGATAGGAGATGGGGATGAGTAAAGTTCTTGTGATCGGCGGCGGTGCTGCCGGAATGATGGCGGCTTATGCGGCAGGTATGTGCGGCCATGAGGTAACTCTCTTAGAACAGAATGAAAAATTAGGCAAAAAGATCTACATTACGGGAAAGGGAAGATGCAATTTTACCAATGCTTCTCCAATGGATGAGATCATGCAGGCAGTGGTTTCCAATCCAAAGTTTTTATACAGTGCCTTTTATACCTTTTCCAATGATGCCGTCATGGATTTCTTTGAAAATCAGGGGATGCCTTATAAAATAGAACGCGGCAACCGTGCTTTTCCGGTATCGGATCATGCGTCTGATGTCATACGTGCACTGGAGCGTGCCATGAAAGAACAGGGTGTGCACATCCGTTTACATAGCAGGGTACGTGAACTTCTCATAGAGGATGACAAGGTCATGGGTGTTCTTTTGGCAGACGGGGCTAAGATCATGGCAGACAGCCTGATCCTTGCGACCGGTGGTCTGTCTTATCCGACGACCGGATCGACCGGCGATGGTCATACCATGGCAAAAAACTGTGGACACAAACTGGTCACACCAAGACCGGCACTGGTGCCACTAACGACGAAAGAAGAATACATCCTGCGGATGCAGGGGCTTTCTTTAAAAAATGTATCCTTAAAGATCAAAGATGGTAAAAAAGTCATTTATGATGCTTTTGGTGAGATGCTTTTTACGCATTTTGGCGTGAGCGGACCTCTGGTCTTATCTGCCAGTTCAACCTTGAGCCGGCATTTCCCCAGAGAATATCAGGCTTATATCGATCTAAAACCGGCGCTTTCCGAGGAGGTTTTGGATGAGCGCTTGCTGCGTGAGTTTTCGGAACGCCCAAACCAGCATATCAAGGCAGTTTTCCAGCAATTACTACCTGCAAAAATGATACCGGTTATGATAGAATTGAGTCAGATATCCATGGAAAAACCGGTCAATGCGATCACGAAAGAGGAGCGCAGGCGTCTGGTCGGGCTTTTGAAGGCATTTCCTTTTACCATTACCGGTACGCGTGGCTTTAAGGAAGCCATCATTACCCAGGGCGGTGTTTCGGTCAAGGATATCGATCCGGCGACCATGGAATCCAAGCGGATCAAGGATCTTTATCTGGTCGGCGAACTGCTGGATCTGGATGCACTGACCGGAGGTTACAACTTACAAATTGCCTGGTCAACGGGATATTTGGCTGGGATCAGTATAAAATAAAGGTGGAAAGATTATGAGTATGAATATTGCAATTGACGGACCGGCAGGCGCCGGAAAAAGCACGATCGCAAAGAGAGTGGCAAAAGAATTGGGATTTATCTATGTCGATACGGGGGCAATGTACCGCGCTATGGCACTTTACATTTTGCGTCACGGTGTCAATGAAAAAGAAGAAAGTGCGGTTTCGGCAGTCTGCGATCAGATTGACGTGGCACTGCGCTATGTGGATGGCAACCAAATGGTCCTTTTGTGCGGAGAAGATGTATCTACAGAGATCCGTAAGGAAGAAGTCGGCAATATGGCATCTGTGACAAGCGTTTATCCTTGTGTGCGTCAAAAACTTTTGTCTTTGCAACAGGATTTGGCAGCGCGTGAAGATGTCATCATGGATGGCAGGGATATCGGAACCTGTGTCCTGCCGGATGCACCGCTTAAGATCTATCTGACCGCAAGCGTTGAGACAAGAGCAAAGAGACGTTATCAGGAATTGCAGGAAAAGGGACAGACCTGTGATCTGACAGAGATCATGAAGGATATCGAAGACCGTGATTACCGGGATATGCATCGTGAGATTTCCCCACTGGCACAGGCAGAGGATGCCATCTTGGTAGATTCCTCTGACATGACGATCGAGGAAGTGGTAGCAAAGATCACAGACCTTGCAAAGGAGCGTATGGCATGAAAGTGACATTGGCAAAGAGTGCAGGCTTTTGCTTTGGCGTAAAAAGAGCGGTGGATATGGTCTATGAGCAGATCGAGGATGCAAGGAAAAGACCGATTTATACCTATGGACCTATCATCCATAACGAAGAAGTGGTAAACGAACTTGCCGAAAAAGGTGTCCGGGTCATTGCGGAGGATGAGGATCTGCGTGGACTGGAGCCCGGGACGGTCATCATCCGGTCTCATGGTGTGGGACGCAAGGTCAAGGAAGACTTGGAAAATGCCGGTTTTACCATTGTAGATGCCACTTGTCCCTTTGTGCAAAAGATCCACAGATATGTGGCAAAATATGCCGAAGAAGGTTATTTTGTCCTGATCGTCGGAAGCGAGAGCCACCCGGAAGTACAGGGGATCGTCGGCTGGATGCCAAATGACTCTTATGCCGTCATTTCTACGCCGCAAGATCTTGAGGATCTGGCTTTGGCGGGAGAAAAAATCTGTATTGTCTCACAAACGACATTTAACTACAATAAATTTCAAGAATTAGTTGAAATTATCCGAAAAAAAGGGTATGATATACTTGTTTTGAATACTATCTGTAATGCTACTGAGGAGCGCCAGAGCGAGGCGGCTACGATCGCAAGAGAAGTAGATGCCATGATCGTGATCGGGGGCAGGCACAGTTCCAATACACAGAAGTTATTTGAAATATGCAAAAAAGAATGCCAAGATACTTACTATATACAGACAAAAGAAGATCTCGATTTGTCGGTACTTCAATCCATTAGCAACGTAGGTATTACCGCAGGGGCTTCTACCCCAAACAAAATTATTGAGGAGGTTCAAAAGATATGTCAGAAATGAGTTTTGAACAAATGTTAGAAGAATCATTTAAAACAATAAGAAATGGAGAGGTAGTTGAAGGTACCGTTATCAATGTTAAGCCTGATGAGATCGCTGTAGACATTGGATACAAATCAGACGGAATCATCCATCGTAGCGAATACACAAACGAATCAAACGTTGACCTGACACAGGTTGTATCTGTTGGTGACAAGATCG
>CAVLBP010000052.1:14923-16785 GCA_963661325.1 bacterium | reverse complement strand
GATCAGATCTGTGATATGATCCTTGCCTGTGATCAGACCGGCAGGATCATTTACATGAATAAGACAGCACAGAAACAACTGGAATATCCTGTGAGTGATCCTTCCATTTTTATTTTTGATATATTTCCCGGCATTTTTACTCAGGCAAAAGATCTGGCAGAGACCAGACAAAAGACAGAAGATGAGCGTTTGCCGGTGGATATCTATCGATACAACCGGACCTGTTTTCCGGTCTGGATGCGCCTCTTAGATACAGAGGATGCAAATTATATCTGTATTGCACACGACCGGACAAAGGAGATCTACCTGACGCGCAAGGTCGATCAGGTGGGAGAAGAAGCCAAGGCGGCAGCCAAGGTCAAATCCGAATTTGTGGCAAATATCACACATGAATTGCGGACGCCGGTCAATGGGATCCTTGGCAATATCATGTCTTTGCGCGAGATGGAAAACGATCCCCAAAAGTTGCAGATCGTGTCGTTGGTAGAACGTGGCTGTGCGGATATGAATGCCATTATCAATAATATCTTAGACTTTTCTAAGTTGGAGGCAGGTAAGTTTACTTTAGAGCAGCGGGAATTTGATTTCCGTTCCATGATGGAGTATGTCAAAGCCAATCATAAGAATAAGATAACAGAAAAGGGCTTGCAGTTTACCATGAGTATTTCGCCGGAGATACCGGAACATATCATAGGGGATGAACTGCGCATTGTGCAGGTGCTCAACAATCTCTTATCAAATGCCTGCAAGTTTACATCGGTAGGACGCATTGCTGTGGAAGTCGTCAAGACTTCCCAGATCCACAATCGTATGGAACTTTTCTTTCTGGTCATCGATACCGGTATTGGTATCAGCAAAGAAGATCAGGATAAACTCTTTCAAAGTTTTTCCCAGGTAGATGCTTCCATATCCAGACGCTATGGCGGGACCGGTCTTGGGCTGAATATCTGTAAGCAGTTAGTCGAACTGATGGATGGATCTATCCATGTGGAGAGCACGCAGGGACAAGGTTCCATGTTCTCCTTTCAGATCTGGGTGGAGATACCGGAGAGCCAGTTACAGACCAGCCAGAGCCTACAGGATCCGACCGTCAAGTATGTTTCCTCTATCCATAGTCTGGCTGAGTTTACGGCACAGAATGGAATGGATCATGTACGGGAATATGGCAGTAGAGAAAATAACGAAGAATTAAAACGAGATTTAAATAAACTCATATTATCTGTGGAAATGGATAATTGGGACAAGGCAGAAGAATTTGCGGCTACGGTAAGAGAATTGACTATGGATGCACCACAGGAAGTCAAAAGCGGTGTGCTTCGTCTCAAGATGGCAGTCCAGAAGCAGAACTATGATACGGTAAACGCTTATTATCAGGCATTGAAAGATATTTTGAAGAACTAGGGAGGCGGGAGATTATGGATCAGGTTACGACACCTAAGATACTGGTGGTGGATGATGTTGAAGCAAATCGCTTTGCCTTGCGTGATATCATCCGGCAGGTGGGCTACACCCCCGTTTTGACAGAAAGCGGTATGCAGGCAATTAGGGTCTTAGACAAATCGCAGATCGATCTTATCATCTTAGATATCGCCATGCCGGAAATGAATGGCTTTGAAGTGTGCCGGCAGATCAAGGAAAATGTGAGGACAAGAGAGATCCCGATCATCTTTACATCCGCTCTGGACAATCCCCAGAATATCAAACAGGGCTTTGCCAGCGGGGGAGCAGATTACATCACAAAACCTTTTTTGCCGGATATTGTTAAAGCAAGAATTAACATTCATCTCAAATTATACGAGACGACTCGCCAACTGCAGGATATGAACCACAAGTTACAACTTTCTGTGATCGAGCAGTTGCGC
>CAVLBP010000052.1:0-14913 GCA_963661325.1 bacterium | reverse complement strand
ATGCCCTCTTGCGGGTTGCAAGAGAAAATGCCGCTTATGACGAGGCACATATGGAACGTATCAGCAAGAATTGCCGCGTTTTGGCAGAAGCCATGCAACTGACCAAGGGATATGCCGACATGATTTCTGATGTATATGTGGATACCATAGAACTGGCTGCTCCGGTGTGTGACATCGGAAACGTGGCAGTCCCGACAGAGATCTTACAAAAGACTGATCGCCTGACCGCGGAGGAGAGCCGTATCATGCAGCGCCATACCGAAGTCGGGGAACGTATCTTACAAGGCATTGATGACGATGAGCAGGGAAATGATTTTATACAGATGACAAGGGATATCGTAAAGTATCACCATGAGAGTTGGGATGGCAGCGGCTATCCTACCGGGATCGCAGGAGACAGGATTCCCTTGTCGGCACAGATCGTTAATATCGTTACTGCCTATTGTGCGCTGACGGAAGACCGGTCGTATCGTAGTGCTTTTTCCAGGGAAAGAGCCGTGGAGATCTTAGGAGAAGAAGCAGGTGTCAAGTTTAACCCGGCACTTTATGATGTGCTTTATATGATCAAACGACAGTTGGTATAGGGGAGAATACAAAAGAGAATGAGGACTATAGTACAATGAAGATGACAGAAGCAGAATTCCAACGTATCTACCGATACGTGAAGTTACATTATGGAATTGACATGTCAAAAAAGAAAGAGATCATGACGGGACGTCTGGAAAATTATGTGGTTGCACATGGCTATCCCTCTTATGATGCCTTTATGAATGCTTTAGAGACAGACCCGACTGGACATATGGAAAAACGCCTGCTTGGTATGCTGACGACCAACCACACCTTTTTCATGCGGGAGTTTGAACACATGGAATATTTATCCCGTGTGGTTTTACCGGAACTTTCCAAAAAAGAGGCAAGATCAAAAGATTTAGGTATCTGGTGTGCGGCGGCATCCAGCGGAGAAGAGCCATATATGCTAGCCATGCTGATCAAGGATTATTTTGGTCTGGATCATGCAAATTGGGATACAACGATCCTGGCAACGGATATCTCTGCTGAGATTCTGGAGCAGGCGACGCGGGGAAACTATACAGCGGATGCGATCGCGTCCATGCCGGCACAGTGGAAACGGCGTTATTTCAAGGTATGCCCGGATGGCATGCATTATCAGGTGACGGATGAGATCAAAAAAGAGATCCTCTTTCGACGATTTAACCTGATGAGTCCTTTTTTGTTTAAACACAAATTTCACATTGTTTTTTTGCGCAATGTGATGATCTATTTTGATAACAAAACAAAGCAGGAACTGATCCGCAAGGTCTATCAATGTATGGAACCGGGTGGATATTTATTTATAGGAAGAACAGAAACGATAGATCGTTCAGCAGCACCATTTCAAATGATACAGCCATCGATTTTTCGCAAATAGGAGGTGGCTTGATGCTTAGGAAGATTAGAGTGTTAGTTGTGGAGGATTCTCTGGTATTTCGGGAACTCTTAGTACAGAATTTGAATAGGGACGAGGGGATTGAAGTTGTGGCTGCGGCAAGAGATCCTTTTGAAGCGAGGGACATGATCCTCAAATATCAGCCGGATGTCATGACTCTGGATATTGAAATGCCACGTATGGACGGCATAGAATTCTTACAGAAACTTATGCCTCAGTACCCTATGCCGGTGGTCATGATCAGTTCGCTGAGTGACCGTGTCTTTGATGCCATGAATGCCGGAGCGGTTGACTTTGTCGCAAAACCGACATCCATAGACCGAAGGGCTATCGAGGAATTTATCCGCACAGAGTTGCCGGTCAAGATCAAGATTGCATCCATTGCAAAGATCCATCGCAGACGTACGCATACAGAAGTTGCTAATGCACTGCATATCCAAAAGCCGATCGGGAAATGCGACCTGATTGCCATCGGCGCTTCGACCGGTGGGACGGAGGCAACGGCGGATGTCTTACAGGGACTGCATAAAGATGTGCCTGGAATTGTTCTGGTGCAGCATATGCCGGCAGGCTTTACGGAGTTATATGCCAATCGTTTGAACGAACGCTGCGAGCTGGAGGTGCGCGAGGCAAAGAGCGGTGATATTGTAAGACCGGGGCTGGCGCTTTTGGCTCCGGGCGGTGATCAGCATATGGAGTTGATAAGACAGGACAATATGTATAAAATAGTACTCAAGAAAGCACCAAAGGTAAACGGCCACTGCCCATCGGTCGATGTCTTGTTTTCTTCGGTTGCCAGACATGCCGGGGGCAATGCCATGGGGGTGATTCTGACAGGCATGGGTGGCGATGGTGCCAAGGGACTTTTGGAGATGCGAAAGATGGGATCGCATACAATCGGGCAGGACGAAACGACCTGTGTCGTTTATGGCATGCCAAAGGTCGCTTATGAGATCGGCGCAGTGGAATATCAGGAAAAATTGCCGGATATCGCAAAAAAGATTTACTATATTTTGAATAAATAAGGGATAAGGAGAGGGAACATGAGAATTTTACTGGCGGAAGATGATTTTGTAACACGAAAGTTTATGATGAATTTTTTGTCCGCATACGGAGAATGTGATGCGGCTGTCGATGGTATGGAGGCAGTGGACGCATATCTTATGGCGCTGGAGGACGGAGAACCTTATGATCTGGCATGCCTGGATATCATGATGCCTGTGATGGACGGCTATCAGGTCTTGCGCAGCATCCGTGATCTGGAGGCAGACCATGGTATACCGGAAGAAGATCAGGTCAAGGTCATCATGACAACGGCACTCAATGATGAAGAAAATGTCAAGATGGCATTTGATCTGGGATGCAGCGTTTATTCCGGCAAGCCGATCAATAAAGAAAAATTCGATCAGGCATTAAAGAAATTAGGCTTGATCTAGGGAGGAGGCTTTCATGGCAGACGATTTTAATACTGGCGATATGCTCAGTGTTTATCTATTTGAAAACCAGCAGCTTTTGGAAAATCTGCAGAATATTGTAATGGAACAAAAAGATGCGGACGGCTTTGATGAAGACAGCATCAATGAGATCTTTCGGACCATGCATACGATCAAAGGGTCTTCCGGTATTATGATGTTTGATGAAATCACTAAGGTATCTCATAAGTTGGAAGATGTCTTTTATTTTATCCGTGAGTCCCATCCGACTACGGTACCGCATGTAGAACTGGTGGAACATGTGCTGGATGTCTCTGACTTTATCATGGCGGAGATGGACAAGTTATCGGATGGCGGTGATGCAGATGGTGATGCGACAGAACTGGTTGCAGGTTTGGATGCATTTTTACAAAAGATCAAGGGCGAGAACGGAGCAAAGGAAGCGGATGCCGGGACAGTGCAAAAAGAAGAAGCACCAAAGCAGTTTTATATTGCGCCGGAGACGGGGGGCAACAGCCACTTTTACCGCATCTATCTGACCTATAATCCTGAGATCCAGATGGCAAGTATGCATGCCTACAAGACAGTATTTGCATTAAAGAAGATCGCCAAGGACATTTTATACTCGCCGGAGGATATTCTGACAAATGAGGCGACATCCGATGAGATTGTTAAAGACGGATTTAAGATCCTTATCAAAACGGATGCGACCGAGGCGGATATCCGTGAGATCGTACAGCCGGGCTATGATCTGACCAAGGTTGAGGTCTATGCATGTACGGCACAGGAATTTCAGTTGGGATTCGAGGCAGAGGGGGCACAGATCCTGATCGATCTGGATTCCTCCGTAGAGGAGATCGAAAAGCGGGCAGATGCCAAGGAGGGGCAGGCAGAGGCGTCTTCCAAAAAGAAGATCGCACCCGGTGATTTCGTTATTGCCTCCAAGGAACCTGGCAAGGGCAAGAATCTTGCCAAGGATCGTCCAGCAAAAAAGGATAAGGCATCCTTTATCAGTGTAGATATTGCAAAGATGGATCAGCTCATGGATCTGATTGGAGAACTGGTCATTTCCCAGTCGGTTGTCCTACAGAATCCGGATCTGAAAGTGCCGGGGCTGAACCTGGACAACTTCAACAAAGCAGCCGGACAGATGAAAAAGATTTCGACCGATCTGCAAAATGTGATCATGAGCATGCGTATGGTGCCCCTGACCAATACCTTTCAGAAGATGAACCGTATCGTTTTTGAAATGTCGCGAAAACTGGGCAAGGATGTGACCTTTGAAATGATCGGCGATTCAACAGAAGTAGATAAGAACATCATCGAACATATTTCAGATCCCCTCATGCATCTGGTTCGCAATTCCATGGATCATGGCATCGAGACCAATGAGGAGAGACTGGCGAGCGGCAAGCAGGAAAAGGCAAAAGTCACACTTTCCGCAAAGACGGAATCCGGCAAAGTATGGATCTCTGTAGCCGATAACGGAAAAGGTCTGGATCGGAGTCAGATCATGGCAAAGGCAAGACAGCAGGGACTTCTAGAGCCTGGCAGGTCGGAAGCCTCTTATACGGACAAAGAGGTATATCAGTTTATTACCCTGCCGGGCTTTTCCACCAACAAGAAAGTTACAGAGTTTTCCGGCAGAGGCGTAGGTATGGATGTCGTTGTTTCCAACCTGCAAAAGATCGGAGGTGCCTTAGAGATTGACAGCGTGCCTGGGCAGGGAAGTACGATGAACTTAAAGATACCATTGACACTTGCCATTATTGATGGCATTGTTATGGATGTAGGGGATTCCTCTTTCGTCATGGAGACGGGAGTTGTAAGGGAATTCGTACATGTCACGGAGGATATGCTCATCCATGAGCCGGATGGCAGGGAGTCTGTCATGATCCGCGGGGCTTGTTACCCGGTTATTCGTCTGGGGGATTTTTATGAACTTCATGACTATGAGACCGAGATCGAAAATGGTATGATGGTTCTTGTAGAGATCGAGAAAAATGTAGTCTGTCTATTTGTAGATCGTTTGATCGGTAAGCAGGAGATCGTTGTCAAACCGATACCGGAGTACATAAAAAAGGTCAAAGGATTGTCGGGATGTACGCAGCTGGGAGATGGAAGTATTGCATTGATTCTGGATGCTGCCGGTCTGATGGAATACTAGGAAAGGACGAAAGAAGATGAGTGAGTTTGACACACAAAAAGACAAATATGTGACTTTCCAATCGGGGAGTGAATACTTTGGTCTTAAGATCGAATATGTTAATGAGATTATTGTTTTCCAAGAGATAACAGAGATTCCGGAAAGCCCGGAATATGTCAAGGGATTGATCAATCTGCGCGGTAAGATCATACCGGTCGTGGATGTCCGCCTGCGTTTTCATCAGGAACCGATCCCTTATACGGACAGGACCTGCATCATAGTGATCAGTTTTGACCAAATGGTGGTGGGGCTGATCGTAGAAAAAATTGCAGAAGTTGTGGAAATAACGGCAGAGAATATTTTGCCGGCACCTACAATCGGCAAGAACGATCAGGCTAAGAACCGTTTTGTGTCCGGCATTGGCAAGGTAGGAAACGAGGTCAAGTTGTTGTTAGATCCCGCCAAATTACTTGGGGATGAAGAAGCCGCACTGGTGGGACATTTGAATAATGAAGATGAGAGTGTAGAAGGAGAAGAGTAACATGAAAGAGAAAAAAGCAATTAAGGTACACACATTACTGGTCATGGCATTTATAGCACCGGAAATCCTGTTACTTATTACGCAGGTATTTGCCTATCAGTCTGTTGCAAAAGCAGCCAGAGGGGGGATGTCACCCAAATATCTGATGTCCTACAATATCTTCCTATTCATTGAATTGGTAATCTGTATTGTCATTATCACCTCAATATCCATCGTTGTATGTAGGAGCATCCGTCTTTCCTTGAAACACCTGAATGAAGCAGCGGGAGAGATTGCCAGGGGCAATGTGGATGTGGAATTGCATAAGAGACGTAACGACGAATTCGGCGAACTTGTGGATGCCTTTCAGGCTGTGGTTGACAATATCCGCCGGGAGTCTCTTATCACAGAGGAAGTCGCAAACGGTAATCTGCTGATTGATGTAGAACCGGCTTCGGAAAAGGATGCGCTGGGGATTGCACTGAAGGATATGGTGGAAAAGAATCATATGACACTTTCCCACATTACAGATGCATCTTTACAGGTATCTACCAGTTCATCTGAGGTAGCCAATGCTTCAGAAGCGTTGGCACAGGGATCTACGGAGCAGGCAAGTGCGATCGAACAGATTACGGCTTCCATCAGTGATGTGGCAGGAAAGACCAAGGAAAATGCGCAAGAGGCATCAAACGCAGCAGAATTAGTAGAACATGCATTGGATAACGTACATAGAGGCAATGACCAGATGGGCGAGATGATGAATGCAATGCGCGATATCAACGACGCTTCGGAGAGTATATCAAAGATCATCAAGGTAATTGATGATATTGCATTCCAGACCAATATTCTGGCTTTGAATGCGGCAGTAGAGGCAGCACGTGCCGGAGAAGCAGGAAAGGGATTTGCCGTTGTGGCAGAAGAGGTCAGAAATCTTGCTGCAAAGAGTGCTACCGCAGCATCCGAGACAGCAGAACTGATCGAAGACTCCATTCATAAAGTCAATGCCGGTTCTAAGATCGCTTCTGAGACAGCCAATGCTTTGGCAGAGATCACAAGTGCTGTAGAGGAGAGCGAAGGCATTATCCTTGGCATTTCTGAAGCATCCAATTATCAGGCAACGGCCATTGCACAGATCAATCAAGCGATCGATCAGGTATCTCAGGTTGTACAGAATAATTCTGCGACCAGTGAGGAATGCGCCGCAGCCAGTATTGAACTTTCCAACCAGGCAACCCGTATGCAGGAACTTTTATCTACCTATCATCTGGGAGAGGTCAGTCTTCATGAGGCATCGGAGACTTCTTTTGATGAGGAGAATCCTGAGACACCATATATTCATTTAGACGACAGTTTTGGAAAATACTAAAATGAAATCCTATGCAGTAAATGATCTGATTGATCATCTGATGATTTTTTTGCACAAAGCCTACGAAAAAAAGCCTATGGGTATGGTTATCGACTGTGATGTCAATGTACCCAAAAGGCTGACAGGAGATCTGCAAACGACGCAGCAGGAAATTTTACAAAAGATACAAGAGGTCTTAAGTTATGGCGAGCCCGGACTTTTAGTCGTACGCCTGACTTATGAAAGAAACCTTCCGACGGGTAATCTGTTAGTGTTGATACAGACTCATCCTGTCCGGAATCAGGGACAGGCATCGAATGAAATGAAGGGGAGAACCGAGACGTTGGTTCTCCCTCAATTACTTGTAGAAAAAGGTCCGCTGCTTATTTGCAAAGAACCTCGCCAACTTATCGGTTACTATGAGAGTCAGCAAAATACGGATGCCGGGGAACGACAGGCATACCTGATCACCCAACAGCATTTGGCAAAACAAATGGGGCTGCCTTTGGTTATTTGCAGTACCATACAGGAATTGCAGGCGCAACTGCAAAAGAAAACGGATATTTGTCTTATGCTATCCATGGCGCAGTATGAGGTACATCAGGCATATTTTTCCCACCTGCCTGACTACGTGCGGCTTATTGTCTTCTGTCGGCAGGGTCACAGGATCGAAGACCGCACGAACCAGATTGCACTTTATGTTCCATTTAGCAGCCTGGAACTGGCGGATGCCATTGCAGGTCCGGCACCGGAGAAAAAGGAGTCCATGCCTGCCTTGGACAAGTCTGCAGGACGTCTTTATTGCGGTAATGATGAAAACTATCAGGAGATCTTAAAAGATTATGCTCTGCGGGGGAATCACAATTGGGAGCGGATAGAGGTACTTTTTGCCAGGAAAGATTGGGACAATTATAGGATTGAGGCACACGGAATCAAAAGTTCCATGAAAGCGATCGGAGCAATGGAATTGTCAGAAGAGGCAAAGGCTTTGGAAAGCGCAGGAAAAGAAGGTGATATCACTTATATCCTGTCCAACCACGAAAAAATGATGCAGTGTTTCATCCGGGATATCCATAGCATACAGGAATATTTTGGAATGCCGCCTTCCCCACGAAAAGTCGTGGATACAGAAGGTGAAGAAAATACATCTGTATACTTATCCGAGACAGAGAAAAAAGAACTTTTGACGCGGCTGGAAGATGCCGCATATGGACTGGATGGACAGGAAATGTTAGAAATTCTCTCAGCACTGGAGAAGTCTGGTGGTTTTGCAGGACTTTTGCAGGAAGCAAAGCGAAAGATAGACAGTGAAGATTATTTGTCCGCCTATGATCTGGTGGAAAAGAGATTTACCTAAAAGGAGAAAATGGTATGGCGTATGTGATCGGTGATTTTTCATTTGAAACAGAAGAAGAGGCAAAAGAGGCACAAAAGGAAGTGCAGGCGATCTCCTATATTATGAAACAGATCGACAGCGAAGATCCAAAGGCAGTTATGGCAGCCTATCAGCAGATGGTCAAAAAAGATCTCTTCCATACAAAACTCGGACTGGGATTTTTGGAAGACATGAGAAAGCAGCTGCTGGTCCTTCCGGAAATCGATGCGGCAGATCTACCACCGGTTCCAAGCCCTCAAAAAAAGCCGGAGACCGAGCGGATCCTGATCAAGGAAGGAACACCGGCGGCAAAAGAGGTTGCCGAGAAGAAAGAAGAACTGACACCGGAAAAGATGGCAGTGGAATGGAAACGATACAAAAAATTATCCAGAAATCTTCTGATCGCATGTATCACCATGCTCTTTATTATCATTGGAATGTTTGCCATCAATGCGACCAGTCAGAATCCGACAATCTTAAATTACGAGGAAAAGATCGTAGACAAGTACGCCTCCTGGGAAGAAGAATTGGACGCAAGGGAACAGGAATTAAATGAGAGAGAGCAGAAGTTGGACCAATAGGGGCTTGGAGACAAAAGGTCACAATTTTGACATAATATATGTGTAGCATGAGAGAAAACAGTAGCAGAAAGGGTGTAGTGTGAGATGGCTGGAAAGAAGATATTGATCGCAGATGACGAGGCAAGATTGCGTAAACTGGTATCAGATTATCTGGTGCGCGAAGGATATGAAGTATTAGAGGCGGCAGACGGAGAGCAGGCACTGGACATTTTTTATCGGGAAAAAGACCTTTCCCTCATGATTTTAGATGTGATGATGCCGTGTGTGGATGGATTTATGGTATGTAAGGAAGTCAGAGAGACCTCCCAGATTCCGATCGTCATGCTGACCGCCAAGAGTGAAGAGAATGATATCCTAAACGGCTATGAATATGGTGCAGACGAATATATTCCAAAGCCATTCAGCCCAAAGATCTTAGTGGCACATGTCAATGCCATTATCCGCAGGACATCGGATGCGGATGACGGCAACAAAGATCTCTTGGAAGCAGGTGGTATTGTCATTGACCGTAAGGCGCATATCGTTACCATTGACGGACAGGAGATCATTTTAAGTGTCAAGGAATTTGAACTTTTGTCCTATTTTATGCAAAATGCCGGAATCGCCCTGTCGAGAGACCGGATCTTAAATGGTGTGTGGAATTATGATTATTTTGGGGATGCCAGAACCATCGATACCCATGTCAAGAAACTACGCGCCAAATTAGGCGACAAGGGCAATTATATCAAGACCATTTGGGGAATGGGGTATAAGTTTGAAGTCGAAGAATAAAGTACAGAGCATCAACCGCCAAATGGCGGGGATTTATATTGCCATCATTGTGCTGACTATTTTTGCACCGATCATTATCAATTTGTGCTTTTTGGGATATTTCTATCAGGCGGAAAAAGAAGAAGCTATGATCGAGACGTTTGATCTGGTCAACCGGGCAGCGGTAGCGGGAAATTTTGAAAATGAATCCTTCCGTGATGAACTGGAAAAGGCGCATGCCAATCATAGTATTTCTGTTGTAGTCATGGACTCGGCGGCCAACATCTTGCTGACAACGTCGAGGGATACGGATGACATGAACTCCCAGTTGTATAATGCTATGTTTGGTCAGGAGATACAGGGAAGTTCCTCGTTCGAAAGAAGTGGAGACAATTATGTGATCAAACAATTGATGGATCATCGCCTGGGTGAGGAATATCTGGTTCTCTGGGGGACACTGGACAACGGGAATATTATCATGCTTCGCTCGGCTGTTGAAGGGATCAGAGAGAGTACGACCCTTACCAACCGCTTCTTAGGTTGGGTCGGAGCCTTTTCCCTTACTCTGAGTATCATTGCAACCTTATTCTTGACAAGGCGGATAACCAAGCCGATTCTGGAACTGACAGACTTATCCAAGCGTATGATCAACCTGGATTTTCAGGCCAAATATCACAGCAGAAAAAAGCGGAATGAGGTGGATGTTTTAGGAGAGCATATGAATGAACTGGCTGAGACACTGGAAGAGACTATCGTAGAATTAAAGCAGGCAAACCATGAACTGCAGGCAGATATTGCTCTGAAAGAGGAGAATCAGAAACGACAGCAGGACTTTATCTCTAATGTCTCACATGAATTGAAAACGCCGATCGCCCTGATCCAGGGCTATGCCGAGGGCCTTGGCGAAGGAATCATGGATGATTCGGAAAGCCGGGAATTCTACTGCGATGTCATTATGGATGAGGCAAAGAAAATGAATCGTATGGTCATGTCCATGATCTCCTTAAACCAGATCGAGAGCGGAAACAATGAGATGGAATATGATCATTTTGATATCGTTGCCTTGTTGAACGGGGTAATTCAGTCCATGAAGATCCTCCTGCAGCAAAATGACATTATCCTTTCCTTTGCACACGAGCAGGAGATTTTTGTCTATGCCGATGAATATTCGGTGGAGCAGGTCATCAGTAATTACCTCAGCAATGCTATTCATTATGCCAAAAATGAAAAGAAAATCGATATCAAATTAACCCGGAACGAACATATACTGCGGGTCAGCGTGTTTAATACCGGAGATCCGATTCCGCAGGAGAGTATGGAACATATCTGGGACAAGTTTTACAAGGTGGATAAGGCACGTACCAGAGAATATGGCGGCACTGGAATCGGACTTTCCATCGTAAAGGCGATCATGGAGAGCATGGGGCAGGAATACGGCGTGCAAAATCATGAAAATGGCGTAGAATTCTGGTTTGAGGTGGAGTGTTGACGTCTGAAAAGACATGGAAAAACGTCAAATAATTGTTGAATATTGTGTGTAAGAATGATAACATAATATCATATATGAACAATATCATGTGCAAGGAGTGCAATATGAAATACAAGAAGCAGATTCTTTGTGGTATGATGTTGTGTTTCTGTCTTTTTATGACCGGATGTAGCAAGTTATACGTTATGACGGATGACGAGGAGAATCAGGTTGTACTTTATGCAGCCAAGATGGTTTCCAAGTACAATCGTGCGCAGGATACTGGTTATTCCTATGTATCAGATGAGACTAGGGCAAAGCACGAAGATGCAGATACAGCAGATACGGAGGAAGTGCCTGCGGATGAAGCACAACAGAATGAGCCGCAGATGACATTGTCGGATGCGATCGGCTTGACCGGTGTCTCGTTTTCTTATCAGAGATATGATATAGCATCATTCTATGATACAACAGATATCGCCATACCGGATGCGCAGGACGGATATTCTTATCTGATTTTACATATCAATGTGACCAACACATCCGATCAGGCAGTGACGGTCGATCTGATCAACCAGCCGGTCACTTATCAGGTCAAAATCAATGACGGGACAGCGATCGATGGTATCACGACACTTTCTATGGCAGATCTATCTACCTATTACAACAAGTCTTTGGGGGTGGGAGAGACGCAGGATACGGTACTTCTCTTTCAAGTTAGCCAGACCGAGTTAGAGTCTATTGATACGCTGCAACTGCTGGTTGCCAAGGACGGACAGACAAACACGATTGATTTAAACAATTAGCATACATTGCCTAGAGGGCTTTTGGGAGGAAAAGGTATGGACACGAATATTTTACTGGAATCAGGAACAAATGAACTGGAGATCTTGGAGTTTAAGGTTGCGGGGAATCACTATGGTATCAATGTTGCCAAGATCCGTGAGATTCTTCCATATCAGCCGGTGACACCGCTTCCGAATTCACACCCGTGTATTGAGGGTATATTTATGCCGCGAGATATCATGATTTCCGTGATCAATCTTCGCAGATGTCTGAACATCACAGAGCCGGCTGAGACGGACGGCTTATACATCATTACCAATTTCAACAAGTTAAATACAGCTTTTCATGTAGATGAAGTACTTGGAATCCACAGAGTATCCTGGGAGAATATCATCAAGCCGGATGCTACCATCAGCGCAGATGACTCCGCCGTATCTACCGGTGTTGTCAAGTTAGAAGACAAGCTTGTTGTCATCCTTGATTTTGAGAAGATCGTATCCGATATCAACCCGGAGACAGGACTCAAGGTTTCCGATATGGAGAATGTGGAGGAAAAGGATCGTAGTACATCACCGATCATGATCGCAGAGGATTCACCGCTTTTGAGCAAGTTGATCTGCGAATGTCTGCGTAAGGCCGGATATACCAATCTGAACGTCAATATGAACGGACAGGAAGCATGGGACAAGTTGTGCGAGATGCGGGAGCGCGGCACTGTTTTGGATGATGTACACTGTATTATCACTGATATTGAGATGCCGCTTATGGATGGTCATCGCCTGACAAAGTTGGTCAAGGAAAATGAAGTTATGAAAAAGATCCCGGTGGTTATCTTCTCATCTCTGATCAATGATGAGATCAGACGAAAAGGAGAGTCCCTTGGAGCGGATGCACAGTTGACAAAGCCGGAGATCGGCAAACTGGTTTCGGCGATTGACGGATTGATAGAGAAATACGAAGCAAGCCGCAGATAATATAGACTTTTATGGAGGGATGTGCGTATGACACATCCCTTATCTGTATATAAACACAACCATTTTGGAGGTAACAACTTGGCGAATTCAGAAGATTACCTGGATAGTCTGTTGAATTCAGTGCAGACCGTGCGCAAAGACGTCACGGATGCCCAAAAGCAGACAGAAGCAATCCTGAGAGAAAAACAGGAACAGAGAAATAGAATAAAGCCGGATGACGATTTTATGGAAGCCAGCGGGATCCGTGATTACAAGCCGGAACCGACCAGCCATGAAAACCTGCGCAAGGCATTATCAGAAGATGATTTTCTCAAGATGTTCGAGGAAGAACTGGGAGAGGATCTGTATCAGTCGGATGATTTTATCCGCGAATTTGAAGATGAGATCGCCCGGGATGAATTGGAATATGAAAAGTCATTGCAGGAGGAAGCCTCTTTAGAGGAAGAGACTCCGGAAGAAGAAAACACAGTGCCGGAAGAAATAGCAGCAGAGAAAGATCAGGCGCAAGAGGAAACAGTCGAGGATCAGGTATCTGATGAGCAATCAGCTGACGAAGAAGAAACTGCGGATGATACGGCATCTTTTTTAGAAAATATAGAAGAAGTCGTCAACAAGGCAAAAGAGCAGATCGAACAGGGCGATGATGACCTGCCGGCTCTGGATGGCTATGGCGAAGATGAGATGGATGCGGAATTTGCTGGGGATACAGAGGAACTAACGACGCAGGACGCGGAAGAAACGATCGGCGAAGTGGGCGAAGATCTTTTGGCAAAGTATTTACAGATGAACGATGCCGAGGCAGCAGATGCGGAAGAACCGTCTTTGTTGGACGAAAATGATGATGATATGGATCTCATGGGGCTTTTGTCCGGGGATGAAGATCTGGATGATATAGGTGCTTTGTTACAGGCAGATGGCGAGGATCAGCCTTTAGAAGAAGCCCAGGAGACCTTTGAACAGTTGGCAGAACAGACGGAGCCTTCTGCCGATGTGGATGCCCAAGGCAGTTCGGCAGAAGAAGGCGAGGCATCGGCGAAAAAGGGTTTGGGAGCCCTGATCGATAAGATCAAGTCCATCTTTAGCAAAAAGAAAAAAGAAGACGAAGTTTTAGATATTACCCAGACACAACAGGAGGATCTGAATCAGGAAAATCTGGATATCTTAAAAGAACTTTCTGAGGCGGAACAGAAATCCAAAAAGACGAAAAAGGAAAAGAAGCCGAAAAAAGAGAAAAAACCAAAAGAGCCGAAAGAAAAGAAGGTAAAAGTAAAGAAGGAAAAACCACCGAAGCCACCAAAGGAGCCGGATAATTCTCCGAAGATCCCAGCCAAGGTCATTGTCATCTTCCTGGTACTGGCGGTCTCTATCGTTGCGCTGATCACGATCGCGCAGCATATGATGGGATATAAATTATCCTTAAGTGATGCGAGAACCGCATATAATGCAGGAGATTACTTTACTTCCTATGAAGATCTGATGGGGATGGATCTAAAAGAGGCAGATCAGGAACTTTTCAAGAAAGCAAGACTTTTGGGTGATCTGCAAAAACGGGATCAGGAATATCAGGTCTTTGTAAAAAGACAGATGTATGATCTGGCGTTGGATTCTCTGGTGACAGGCGTTGCCAGATATGAAGAGAATTTGGACGAAGCCAAAGAACTTGGGATCGAGGATGAATACACCAAGTTGGGTGATGCATTAGTGGGACTTTTGCAGGATCAATATGGTGTGTCAGCAGAGGATGCGGACACAATGTATGAGTTGAACCGCGAGGATTATTCGATCCGCATTGATGAGATCATTGCATCCTTGCATTTAGACGACTAAGAGGAAAAGGACAGGATATGATAGCAATACTTGATTATGATGCCGGCAATATCAAAAGTGTAGAAAAAGCCTTGAATCATCTGGGGCAGGAAACCCTTTTGACAAGGGATTTCCATGAGATCTTACAGGCGGATAAGGTTATCCTGCCGGGGGTTGGATCCTTTGGCGATGCGATGGCGCATCTCAAAAAGTACGAATTGGATCGTGCCATCCGTGAGGTCGTTGCCGAGAAGAAACCATTCCTTGGCATATGTCTGGGGT
>CAVLBP010000051.1:0-16959 GCA_963661325.1 bacterium | reverse complement strand
ATATGGTGGATACCGATTCTGCACGTGATATTCAGGGAGGTGATCCGGATGCCGAAGAAGAGTGAAAAAAAGGAGTTTCATAAGAACAAAAAGTCCAAAAAGGAGACCATGAGCAAGGTTATCATGAAGGCACCTATGTGCGCCTGGGCTATTCTTTTTATCATTGCCCCGATGCTTTTGCTAGCTTTTATGAGTTTTATGACAAAAGGTCCGCTGGGCATTGTGCAATATCATTTTACCCTGGATAACTATAAAGACATGGCAGATCCGGTCTATGGAACAGTGATCCGGCAGTCCCTTATCGTTGCCGGTTGGACAACGCTGATGACGGTACTGCTAGGATATCCACTTGCGAGTTTTATTGCGAAAGTCAAGGCAAAGACCTCAACGATACTGACGATTCTTCTGATGCTGCCTTTGTGGGTCAGTGGTCTGGTGGTTTTATACAGTTTTGTTATTCTGATGAATAATTCCGGTGTGATCAACAGTTTTCTTTTGCAGCTTGGTATTATCGGACAACCTTTGCAGATGCTTTACAACAATTTCGCGGTTATCGTAGGTATGTTGTATATGTTTATGCCGTTTGCAGTTCTTCCTATGTATTCCTCCATTGAAAAATTGGATGGTGGGTTGATCGAGGCATCCAAGGATCTGGGAGCGGGACCGGTCAAGACTTTTTTTAAGGTGACTTTGCCATTGACTTCTCCGGGAATCTTTGCAGCAATCATTCTGACATTTATTCCTTGTATCGGCTACTATATGGTAACGGATATGCTGGGCGGCGGTACTAATATGATGATCGGTAACCTGATTTACCGTCAGTTTACCATTTCCAGAAACTGGCCGTTTGGAGCAGCACTTTCCATGGTCTTAGCACTGATCATTTTATTGATGGTAGGAATCTACACCAAATTGGGTGGAGATCTGGATGATTTAGGAGCGTAGCGTATGAAAAAGAAAAAAATACTAAACGGAATCCACACACTCTATACGGTACTTTTGTTTGTGTTCTTTTATGCGCCGGTAGCGGTGATGGTGGTCTTTTCCTTCAATACCAGTAAAGCCAATGTAGTATGGCAGGGCTTTACGACAAAATGGTATGTAAAACTTATGGGAGATACAGAGTTATGGTCAATTTTTGGTACGACCCTCATGGTTGCTCTGATCACGACGATCTTATCGACACTGATCGGTACCATGGGAGCCATCGGATATAAGAACTCCAAGAGTAAATTTTCAAAGCTGATCACCAACTCCGTATATTTTCCGATTGTTATCCCGGAGATTGTATTGGCCGTAGCTCTTTTTATGGTCTTTAATCAGACCGGTATTTCTATGGGGATTCCGGTGATCTGCATAGGTAATACGACAATCTGTCTGCCTTATGTTTATATCACTGTAAAGTCCAGACTTGTGGGTATGGATCCATCCATCGAGGAAGCATCCTTAGATCTGGGAGCAGACCGCATGTATACCCTCTTTCACATTACGATACCGCAGATCATACCGGGTATTATGTCAGGAGCATTTATGGCATTTTCCCTATCGCTGGACGAATTGATCGTCACTTCTTTTTTGGCGGATGCCGGAACAACAACCTTGCCAATGAAGGTTTACTCCATGATGAAAAAGGGTATCTCACCGGAGATCAACGCATTGACAAGCATTATATTTGGCGTGAGTGTCACAGCACTTCTGCTTTATCTGCTGGTGGACGGCATTCGTTCTTATAAAGTCGTCAAAAACAACCGGAAAATTAAAGATTTGTAAAATAATAAAGGGAGCGTGTTACGAATGAAGGATACAGAAATTAAATTTTTATACCTGAATGAAAAAGATATGATAAAAGCCGGTGTGATGGATGCCGGACGCTGTGTGGATACCATGGAGGATGTTATGAGTCTTCTGAGTCAGGGCGACTGCCTGATGGGTGGAAGGGAGCACAATGATCATGGAATCCAATTGATCTTTCCAAAGGAATCCCCAATTGAGGGATTTCCATTGGAGGATTCCAGAGACCGCAGATTTATGGCTATGCCGGCTTATCTGGGGGGCAGATTCCACCTGGCAGGTCAGAAGTGGTACGGTTCCAACGGAAGGAATGCAGCACTTGGATTGCCGCGTTCGATCTTGATGGTGACCTTAAATGACATCGAGACAGGTCAACCCCTGGCATACATGTCAGCAAACCTTCTCAGTTCCATGCGTACGGGAGCAATGCCGGGGCTGACAGCCAAGTATCTGTCAAAAAAGGATGCCAGGGTCATCTCCATTTTAGGTCCGGGTGCTATCAATAAGACGGCGCTTGCCTGTATTTTGTCTAAGGTGACAAGCATTGATACGGTTAAGATCAAGGGATCCTCTGCAAGGTCAAAATCGACACTGGAATTTAAAGAGTATGTAGAGCGCAAGTTCCCACAAATAAAAAAAATCGAACTATGTGATGATCTGGAATCTGCGGTAAGGGATGCGGATATCATCAGCGAAGGTGTGTCTGTGATGAACCGTCAATGGCCGGTGGTAGATGTGGATTGGATCAAGCCTGGATGTCTGATTATTTCATCCGGTACGATGGATTTTAGCGATCATGATTTTATCGTGGATCATATGGGAAAAGTAGTGGACAACATCAAGATGTATGAAGAATACATAGGTCTTTATGAAGAATATTATCCGGATGGAACGAGAAAATCTTCAGGAACACCGGGTATGTATTTTGTCAACCAGATCACAGATGGTAAGATCGACCGAAAAGATGTGCAGCATCTGGGTGATATTGTCCGGGGCATTGCACCGGGAAGAAAATCAGAGGATGAGATTATTTTGGTCAGTCTTGGCGGCATGCCGATATTGGATGTGGGATGGGGCTATGACTGCTATCAAAAGGCACTGGAACTTGGCATAGGCACAGAATTGGAATTGTGGGATGAGCCATATCGCTACTAAAATAGAACGGGGACTGACAATTAAATATTCCTGTCTGCAGGGAGCCTATTGGCTTCTTGCGGCAGCAGGAATGGCATTTATGACACCAATCCTACAGGATAAGGGTTTCTCATCGATAGAAATCGGCTGGCTTTCAGCGGTTAAATTCCTGTCTGTCATCATCTTTCAGGTGCTTTTCGCTGTTTATTGTGATAAACATCCGGGGAGAAACCGGTTGAAAGGCATGATGTTTTTCCTGGCATTCCTCAGTATTTTTGCAGCTTATTTTTTATATCAGACAGACAATTCTTTCTGGAAGGCAGTTCTGATCTTTGCTGCATATGGTGCTACCGTAAACTGCCTGTCCGCTATTGTGGATTCACTGTCCCTCCAGTATATGAACCATGGAAGAAACTTTTTTTATGGTGCATCCCGGGCAGTTGGATCCCTGTGTTGGGCATTTGCCTGTGTGGGACTCGGTGTTTTCGCTGATTTTTGTGGAAATAGCAGTATTCTTCTTTTACAGATCCTTATGACACTTTTATTCATGATCGTTGTTTTGCTGATGGATCCGGTGGAATATACTAAAGAAGAATTGGGTAAGACGGAGTATAAGAAAAAAGAGGAAAAGACCCATAGTGCCATCTTTCTGCTGACTCATTATCCAAAATATACCCTGTATTTGTTTGTCTGTGTTTTTCTTTCTATGGGATATACTTTAAATACGACTTTTTTGGTCAATCGCTTTGCTGAACTGGGGGGCGGAACCGGAGCCTATGGCATGGGAGAATTTGTCCTTGCACTTTCGGAGATTCCTGCAGCGCTTTTTATCGGGAAACTGATGCAAAAGTTTTCATTGGAGCAGCTTGCACTTTTTAGTGGCATCTTTTGCACCTTACGTGCGGCTGCTGTAACATTTGCACCTAGTGTTGCGACTATGATACTGGGACAGTCATTAGAGATTGGAGGTCTTGCGATTTATTATGTTGCTTCGGTCTATATTGTGAAAAGATTTCTGCCTATGGGGGATGTGGTCAAGGGTGTTTCCTTTATCAATACAGCCATGATGGGTATAGGACAGTCTGTAGCAGCCTTCTTTAGCGGTATTCTCTTGGAAGGATTTGGGCTCTATGGCCTCATGTACATCAGTATTGCCATAAGTGGAATTTCTATCCTTTTTGCCCTTGCTATGATTAAGTGTAAAGCGTAAGAAACAAAACAAAAAATAGGGCGGTTCCCAAGTGTCAGGGAACTGCCCTTATTTTGTTTTTTATTCGTTCATATAGGCATTGTAAATTCTTTCGTCTATGGATGCTTTGATGCTGTCATAAACGCTCTGGGAGGCTTGACGGATCTGGGTTCTTGTCTCATCGGAAAGGCTGATGATCTCTGTGCCGCTGGCTTCGATGGTAGCAATCTTGTCAGCGATACGCTGATCGGACTGTGCTCTGGCATAGGCGGTCGCCGTCTGGGCAGCCTGGGTCATGATCTTTTGCTGGTCCGGTGTCAGATCCTGGTAAAATTCATCATTGACAATCAGGGAGATCAGATGTGGCAGATGGTTGGTCTCAATGATATAGTCCTGCTGCTCGTATAATTTGTTGGAAACGATAACCTCGTAAGGATTTTCCTGTGCATCGATCGTGTGCTGTTGCAGACCGATATAAACTTCGCTAAAACTCATAGGTGTCGGGCTGGCACCAATGGATTTCCAGAAGGCGATGTGGTAAGAGTTTTCCATGGTACGGATCTTTTGACCTTTGAAATCAGAAAAATCGGTTACTTTTTTGTTGGTACTCATTACACGAAAACCCTGATCTGCCATACCTAGCAGGTGATAGCCTCCGTCTGTATAGACATCGCTGATCAGACTGTAAAATGTCGGATCGTCGATCTTGGCACGGCACTGTTCCAGGGAATCAAATACGCATGGCAGATCAAAGACTGCCAGATCGTTCATAAAAGATACCTGTGGTGCCGTATTCTGTACGATAAAAGGGATGTCTCCATCGGCACAGGTCTCTAGAAGATCACGGTCTCCGCCCAGGGTGGAGTTGGGATAGACCTGGATCTGCATTCTGCCGTCGCTGAGGCGGTCTACCTCGTCTGCAAATTTCTCTGCAAAGATCTGCGTAACGGTATCCTCCGGGCTGGCTGTAGCAAGAGGCCAGGCATAACGTTGTACGTCAGTTTCTTCCTGCGTGCATCCGCAAAAGAGGAGAGAGGAGAATCCTATCAGAAGTCCCATGGTAAGAAAAACCTTAGGAATGCAGGATTTCTTGTTTGTTCTTTTTTGTAAATTCTTCATATCCATACCTCCCATCCTACAAAAGTGCCAGCGAAATCGCCGGAATAAATGTAATGAGTAATAATGCTACCAAAAACAACAGGATCATTGGAACAGCCTTTTTTGCAATATGCATGACAGGTACATCGGTCAGTGAACTTGCAACAAAAAGATTGACACCGATCGGTGGTGTTACAAAGCCAATGGCGAGATTAACGACCATGATTACACCAAACTGAATTGGATCCATACCGATGGCTTCTACAATTGGAAGCAGGATCGGCGTGAGGATCAGGATGGCCGGAGTCGTGTCCATGACCATACCAACGATCAGTAAGAAGAGATTGATGATGAGCAGAATGACCACCGGACTGTGGAAATTATTCAGGATAAATTCGCTGACTGTCTGTGGCACTTGCATCAGGGTCAATACTCTGGAAAAAGCTGTGGATGCGGCCAGGATAAAGAGGATCGGGGTAAAGGTCTTGATGGCCTCCACAAGGATCTCCCATATGTCACTGACATGCATGCTCCGATAAACAAAGAGGCTGATAATCAAGGCGTAAAATACGGAAATGACTGCTGCCTCGGTCGGTGAAGCAACACCGGAATAGATACAGCCTAAGATGATGATGGGACTGAGTAGGGCAAAGAAACTGTCTTTCAGTACGCCAAAGAGTCCCTTGTCATGCAAAATCTTTACTTCTGCGGCAATTTTTTCCTTATCCTCACCATACTTTTTGCAGTGATAAATGGCAAAGAGCATGAGGAGCAGTCCGATCATGAGTCCCGGAACAATACCGGCTAAAAAGAGGTCGCTGACAGAGGCTCCGGAAGCCATGCCATACATAATAAAAGGTATGCTTGGCGGGATGATAACGCCAAGACCTCCGGCAACGGCCACCAGGGCTGTCGAAAAAGTCAGGTCATAGCCAAGCGTTGTCAGGATCGGAATGGTCATACTGCCGACAGCGGCAACGGTAGCAGGAGCCGAACCGGAGATGGCTCCGTAAAAAAGGCAGGTGACGATCACGGCACAAGGCATACCGGCGGTAAATCTGCCGAGAAAATATGCAAATACATCGAATAGTTTCTTGGAAATACCTCCTTTTGCCATGATGATACCGGACAGGACAAACATAGGCACGGCAAGCAGTGGAAAAGAATCCAATCCGCCGAACATGGCTCGTATCAGGTACTTGGCACCTACCGTAAAGGAAGGATCAAAGATGGAAGGGAGCACGGAAGCAATCCCCAGAGAAATGGAAACGGGAATGGCGATCACAAGTGCGATGATAAATATAATGAATAAAACAACTACCGGCATTTATCTGTCCTCCTCGTTTGCATTTTTTATGATTCTGACCCGGTTGTCTACACCGGCATTCTCATGTATATCGGTTCCGGAATTGGCATCAATGAAGGATTCCGGCGTGTTGCGTTCCGGATGTGCAGGATCAAATACATTTTCGCCGCGGGCGATCCGAAATTCGATGATCCAACGCTGCAGGATACGAAAGGCTACCAGAATAAATGAGACAAAAGGGGCTGCCTGAATATAATACATAGGGATACCACAGGCCGGTGATAACTGTCCGCTTTGTATGGCTGACATCATATAGGAAAAGGCAAATGGAATCATGTAAAGGAAGAAGATAAATTCAAAAGTATGGTTGACAACCTTGAAAATAGCTCTTCCCCGGCGTGGAAACATAGCAACAAACTGTTCGATCTTGATCGAAAGACATTTCTTGCTGCAGTAACTTACACTCAAAAATCCGCTCCAGATAAAGAGATAACGCGTGATCTCCTCTGACCAGGACAGTGACATGCCAAGCACATAACGACAGAAGACCTGAATGCCCATGATCAGTGTCATGGCAATGAGAAAGATAACTAAAAGAAATTCTTCCAATTGGTCGTCAAGCCAGTGAAGTAATTTTTTCATGAGAACCCCCTTGTTACAAGTAAATTTCTGCTGATGATATAAGTAGAGCCAGCCACACTTGTACTTTTCCACAAGGGACTGGCTCCTGTCTTTTATTTTACATTGCGTCATGAAGAAGTGCAAGTACCGTGTTCAGATCCTCTGCACCCATCTGGCCGGGAGCAGAAGCCTTGCCAACGGCACCGAAGGTCATGGATGAGCCAAAGACCTCACCACAGAGGCGACTGATGACACCAGTTCCTGCCATAGACATGGTAATGATCGGACGGTCTGCATAGTCATTTGCCATTTCTTCTGTTGCTGCAAGCAGCGTCAATACATCCTTTTTGTTTTGCGGCATAACGGCAATCTTTGGAATATCAGCTCCCATATCCTGCATTTTACGGAGGCGATAAATGATATCTGCCTTTGCAGGTGTCTTGTGGAAGTCATGGTTGGATGCTATAACCTTGACACCGGCTGCGTGTACCTGATCAATAATAGTAGCAACCACATCATCTCCGGTAAAGATCTCTACGTCTACAAAATCCACATATCCGGTATTGGCCGCTTTGACGTTCAAGTCAATATAGGATGCATCGTCGATGGCTTTTTCGCCACCTTCCTTGGAAGTACGGAAGGTCATAAGAAGCGGCTTGTCTCCCAGAATCTGACGAAGTTCCTTTAGAACATCTTCTACCTTTGCAAAATCAAATACATCTTCAAACCAGTCAACACGCCACTCTACAACATCATATGTAACGGATGAAAAAGAGCGGGCAGCATTTAGAATTTCTTCCTTGGTAACGCCGACAATAGGAATGATGATCTTTGGTGCACCTGCACCAATTTCTATATTTCTTACTTTTATTGTATTCATAAACTTCCTTCTTTCCGATCTGAAAAAGATCTAGTTTTCGTTTGCAAGTGCTACCATTTTTTTGTAGCGAACGTTTACGTAGATACCAAGAATTACACCGATGGCAGTCAATATAATATTCATTGTCATAACTGCGGAAGGTGTCATCTTGGATGCGGCAGTCAGGATCGTGTAGTTACAAAGGGAGGAGGCGATCATAACCAGTGCCGTAACGGTCCCTTTGATCTTTGGAAAGAGCATGTTACAAACAGAGGTTGCGATCTGGAGAAGACCACCTGCACCTGCCCATCCGATGATGAATGCACCAGCGATCATCAGTGTCTGGGTCTGACCTATGAGAACAAGGATCAATGTTGCCAGACAGATGACCGGATAAATAACGATAAAGCGGACATCCTTGATCTTTCTTGTTAAAAGCGCAGTTACAATCAAAGCAAGGAGTGTTCCGACTGAGTAAAATGTCTGCATTATGGAAGGATCTGCCCAGCCAACATTTTCTTTAGCAAAGTTCTGTGCACAGTTTAACCATAACTGGAAGGTTCCGGTACAGGTAAAGCCGATCAGGATCATTGCAATGGATTCCAGAGAAAAGTGAGTGTGCTTCAGGGAGTCGATCAGACCTTCCTTTTTTCCTTCAGCTTTTGCATCTCCATCCGGAAGTGGAAAGAAGAATACAAGAACGAAGAGTACAATATAAATGATACCACACACAAAGAACAGTGGGTTATAAGATGTCAGTCCGCTTGCACTTGTAGTCACAGCGACACCAAGGACAAATGGAAGGAGCATCTGAGCGATAGCAATGAAAAACTTGATTCCCATGGTTGCAACACCAGGAGCCTTGTAAATGATCTCTGCTACTGCAGGATAGATACCGGTATCCAGGAAAGAGTTGGCAATACCACCAACAATAGCACAAATATATGCGATCATGTATCCGCCGTGGCTTCCTGCATTGAAGGCAAGTGCAAGACCGATCAGGTAGATCGCATAAGAACCACTACCGATAGCAGTCGAAATGCGGCGGCCAAGTTTGTCAGAAAGCGGACCTGCAAATGGAAGGGCAATCAGACGCCCCAGTCCCAAGGCTGCGGAAATAGCAGTGATAGCCATAGCTTCCACGCCCCAGGCTGCTGCTAAGGATTCTTTGATGACGGCCTGACCTAAAATAGAACATCCAACACCGTGGATAAAGTAGTTCAAGTACAGGATCAGGGCACTTGGTAAATATTTCTTGTTCATAATCTTCTCCTTTTTTGAGATAATAGATTTCTTTTTGCTCTGTCACAAACAAAAGAAATGATGTGGTCTCTGCTTTGTTTAATTTTTAACAAAGACTTTATGCATACATTTTAGCAAGACATACCGGTAACGTCTAATGCCTATAGCGTAAAAAAATGATGCATTGAGTGCATCAATGCAGTATAATTTGTGTATAAAGACCCAATGATGGCAAATGTGTCCAAATCAAGAAATAGAAATTTGTATAAATTTTACAGGAAGGTAGGAAAATCCTATGACATTGAATCAGCTTCTTTATTTTCAAAAGGTGGCTTCTCTGGAAAATTATCACCAGGCAGCAGAGGAACTTTATGTATCGCAGCCGTCGCTGAGCCGGTCCATGGCATCACTGGAAAAGGAATTGGGGATCACCCTGTTTCAGAAAGAGGGACGTGGGGTGAGCCTGACAAAAGCAGGGCATCTTTTCTTGGAGCATGCCAATAAGATCATTGCAGACTGTGATGTGGCACGAGACAAAATGCAGGAACTTTCCAATAGTGGAGGCAAGATAGATATAGGCTATGTATTTCCTTTGGCAGGACACTATATTCCGCACAAGGTGAGAAAATTTCTGGATATGGAAGAAAACAAAAAGGTTATTTTTAATTTCTGGCAGAACCATACGCCGGCCATTGCCCAAAAGGTAAAGACAGGAGAATTGGATATAGGTTTTGGCGGCTGCCTGGAAAAGGACGATCTTCAGTATTATCCACTGGTGACCCAACAGATGGTGATCATTACACCAAAGGATCATCCCTTAAAAGGACAGGAAGAGGTTGCGTTGAAGACACTGGGAGAATATCCGATCATTGGTTATGACAAGGATTCCTGGATGGGAACACATCAGAAATTTTTATATCGCAAGTATGGGGTGGAGCCGGATATTGTGGTGGAATGTCCGGATGAATATTCCATTGTTTCTCTTGTAAGGGAGAATTTTGGTATTGCCCTCATGCCAAAGACAGATATCCTGGATGGAAACCCGGGGGTAAATATCCATAGGATCAAGGAATTGGATATAAGACATCAGATCTTTATGTTCTGGCGCGAGGACGCCTATCATCTTCCGGCAGTCAAACGTTTTATTTCTTATATGAAAGAAGATGCCGAACCGGAAATTGATAGCACCAATGCATCAAAAGTGTACTTGAAAGATATTGTTAATTATTAGTCAAAGGGTTTATGATAAGGGTGTCACAAACATGGAAATGTCGTTCAAACAACAAAAAGATAAGGAGAGGGATTTGATGAAAACAAATTATCCAAAGATTTTTGAACCAATTACAGTGAAGCGGACGACGATCAAAAACCGCATCGCCATGACACCTATGGGGACAAACTATGGCGAGACCAGCGGCGAGATGAGTAACCGTCATATGAACTATTACTCCCTTCGTGCAAAGGGTGGTGTCGGACTGATTATTTTAGAAAATGCCAATGTGGAGTATCCGGTAGGCTCCAACGGAACCAGCCAGATCCGTATTGACCATGACAGTTTTATGCCTCGTTATTATCAGTTGGTTGAGAAACTGCACAAGAGTGGTGCTACGGTTGCTATCCAGATTAATCACGCAGGAGCATCTGCATCCAGTGCCCGTACCGGTATGGAAACTGTGTCATCTTCCAATGTGCCGACAAAGGTTGGCGGCGAGATCCCTCGTCCGATGACAAAAGAGGAGATCCTGACAACGGTGCGCAAGTACGGAGAGGCTGCAAAGCGTGTCAAAGATATCGGATTTGATGCCGTAGAGATCCATTGCGGACATTCTTATCTGATGAGTCAGTTTATTTCACCTTATTACAACAAGAGAACCGATGAGTTTGGCGGATCGGTCGAGAACCGCCTGCGCTTCCCGAGAATGGTACTTGAGGAAGTGAGAAAAAATGTAGGACCTTGGTTCCCGATCATTGTCAGAGTTTCTGCTGAGGAAAGAGTACCGGGTGGAAATACCTTGGAAGATACTTTGGAATATCTGGAGTATCTGGATGAATTCGTAGATATGTACGATGTATCCTGTGGACTCAACCCATCCTTGCAGTACCAGATCGATTCCAACTTCTTACCGGATGGCTGGAGATCTTATATGTCAAGAGCCGTAAAGGATAAGTTCAAAAAGCCTGTTATCAATGCCGGAAATTACCGCGATCCAAAGGTCGTAGAAAAAGTACTTGAGAGCGGCGATGTAGATATTGTCGGCATGGGACGCGGCCTGATCGCAGAACCAAACTGGGTCAACAAGGTTGCGGCAGGCGAGGAAGACATCCTTCGCAAGTGTATCTCTTGTAATGTCGGTTGTGCAGGCAATCGTATCGGAGTCAATCATCCGATTCGTTGTACGGTAAACCCGGCAGTACCGGAAGGTGATATTTATAAAAAGTTAAGAGTCAACAAGAATTGTAATGTCGTTGTTGTCGGTGGCGGAACCGCCGGACTTGAGGCAGCATGTACGGCAGCAGAAGTTGGCTGTAATGTATTTGTATTAGAGAAAAAAGATCATTTGGGCGGACTTTCTACATTTATTTCGGATATGCCAAGCAAGACCAGAATGAAGGATTTCCCGAAATACCTGGAAGCCAGAGCATCCCGCCTCAACAACTTATATGTATTTTTAAATACCGAGGCAAGCATTGATAAGATCAAACAGTTCAAGCCGGATGTTGTGGTAAATGCGACAGGTTCCGTACCGCTCGTGCCACCGATCACCGGATTGAAGGAAAATCTGGAAGCCGGAAATGTAGCGACCATTTTTGATATGATCAACAATATGAATGCCGGAAAATACCCGGATGATTATTGCAAGGACAAGAAAGTCGTTGTTGTCGGCGGCGGTTCGGTAGGACTTGACGTGATCGAGTATTTTGCACCAAGAGGGGCAGAATGTACGATTATTGATATGCTGCCACAGATCGGTATGCTGGCAGATCCGATCACCAAGTGCTCTATGCGTGAGACTTTTGACCAGTATGGCGTGAAGGAATACGTCAACACGGCTTTACAGGAAGTCAAGGAAAATGCATTTACCGTCAAACTAGAAAACGGCGAGATCGTGGATCTTCCGTTTGACCTTGGATTTAACTGTCTGGGCATGCGGTCTAACAACCCGATCCTTGCAGAATTAGAGGAAGCATTTGACGACACCGAAACCTTCATTTATCCGATCGGAGATTCCGTTCGTGCCCGCCGTATCATGGAAGGAACCATGGAAGGACGCGCGATCTTAAACGTACTGGAAGCCAGAGGATTTTTGGATCTTTCGCCTATAGAAGAGTAGACCGAAAGAAAAACGCAGAGATACAGTTTTTTATACAGAAAGAGAGGTAATTATCATGCCAAACATTACAGGACATACAGAATTAGTAGGATTGATGGCGTATCCGATCCGCCACAGCCAGTCACCGACAACGCACAACCTTGCATACGACAAGAACGGAGATGACGTTGTGCAGCTTGCCTTTGAAGTGGACAACGATTCCCTTCCGGCAGCAGTCGAGAGCATCCGTGCTTTAAAGATGCTGGGATCCAACATTTCCATGCCGAATAAGACTGTTGTGCATAAATATCTTGACGAGGTAGACGAGGCGGCAAGACTTTGCGGTGCCATCAATACCGTTGTCAATACCAGAGATGCAGAAGGAAATGTGACCGGAAAATTAAAAGGTTACAATACTGACGGCATGGGATACTGGCAGGGTATCAAAGAAGAAGGCATCGATTTCAAGGGCATGAAGATGGTTCTGATCGGTACCGGCGGAGCTGCAACGGCGATCGCTGTACGTGGTGCCTTAGATGGCATTGCTGAGATGCATATTTTCAATATCAAGGATAAGTTTTATGCAAGAGGCGAGGAGATTGTTGATACGATCAACAAAAACACAGACTGCAAGGCTACCATGAATGATCTTGCTGACAAGGATCTCTTAAAGAAACTGATGCAGGAGGCAGATATTTTCTGCGATGCTACAGGTGTTGGCATGCATCCGCTTGAGGATCTTTCCAATATTCCGGATCCGTCTTTCTTCCGCAAGGATCTGATCGTAACTGATACGGTTTATGCACCGCGCGAAACAGTTATGATGAAGCAGGCAAAGGAAGCTGGATGCGACCGCGTCTACAACGGCATGAGCATGATGCTTTTCCAGGCACTCATTGCTATCGAACTCTACACAGGAAAGTCTACACCGGTAGATTATATGAAAGAAAAATTAGGCATCTAATATGCTGATGAGAGAAAAGGGAAACGCTGTCCGCCGGACGGCCGTTTCCCTTTTTTGTTATGGGGATGAGAAAATTTTCTTAAAAACCAAAACTTTATCACTTTAAAGTCAAACAGTGCTTGAATTAAGATCTATCATAAGGTATGATAGAAAAGACATGTAAAATCATTTGCCGGGGATGGCGCAGGTGGTTTTGCCAAAGAGAAAAGTAAAGGATTTAAAAAGATGAAAGATTTGGACAAGTTGCGTAATGATCTGGATATGTGCGATGAGATCATCGTGGATGCATTGCGGATGCGCTATCAGATCATACAGGAGATTACCAATTACAAGCAGGAGAATGGCATAGAGGTCGTTCAGCCGGAGGAAGAGGAGCGAAAGAAAAAGTTCGTTCTGGAAAAACTCGGCGATTATAAATATAAGAAGTCTGTGCTCAAGGTCTATGAGAGCATCCTGTATCGCAGCAAGCGGATCCAGTCACATGAATTGTTTGATTTCAATATTTTCCTGATCGGTTTTATGGGCGTTGGCAAGAGCACCGTATCCAAGGCTTTGCAGCGTACTTTTGCTATGGATGTGGTCGAGATGGATGAGATCATTGCCAAGCGTAACGGCATGAGCATTTCCGAGATCTTTGAACTGCACGGAGAGGAATATTTCCGCAATGAGGAGACAGAACTCTTACGCGAGAGCCGCGCCAAGAAGAACATGATCGTTTCCTGCGGTGGTGGTGTTCCGATGCGTCAGGTCAATGTGGATGAGATGAAAAAGAGTGGTAAGGTGGTACTGCTCACGGCAAGCCCGGAGACCATTTTAGAGCATGTAAAGCACAGCCATGACAGACCGCTTTTGGAAAATAACAAAAATGTCGAGTACATCGCGGAACTCATGGATAAGAGAAAGAATGCCTATGAGGCAGCAGCGGATATCGTGATCTCTACCGATGGAAAGAGCGTGTATGATATCTGCGAAGAGATCATTACCAAGGTCAATGAGTAGAAGATGTTCTTGTTGAATCAAGAATAAACTACAAAATATAGAAAAGAGGAAGAAAAGATGGGAAAAGAAATTACAGGACATACAGGTCTTTTATGTTTGCTTGGCAGCCCGGTGGCACACAGCGTTTCACCAGCTATGCACAATGAGGCATGCAAGCAGTTGGGATTGGACTATGCATATCTGGCATTTGATGTGCCGGAGGATAAGATGCCACAGGCAGTCGAGGGCTTGCGCACCATGGGAGCACGCGGCTGGAATATCACCATGCCGGGCAAGAACATCATGTGTAAACTTGCAGACAAGGTTTCGCCTGCTTCTGAGATCTCAGGGGCTTGTAACACGATAGTCAATGATGATGGCGTTCTGACAGCATATACGACAGATGGTATCGGATTTATGCGTGCCGTAAAGGAAAATGGTGTGGATATCATCGGAAAAAAGATGACCCTTCTTGGTGCCGGCGGGGCTGCGACAGCCATTCTGGTGCAGGCTGCTTTGGATGGTGTGGCTGAGATCAATGTATTCAACATCAAAGATGCTTTCTGGGATCGTGCACAGGATATCGTAGACCAGTTGAACGAGCGTACCGAGTGTAAGGTGACCTTACATGACTATGAGGATCCGGAAGTGCTGCGTGCATCCATTGCTGACAGTGCTATCCTTGTCAATGGTACATCGGTTGGTATGGCACCAAAGACAGATGCAACGATCATCACGGATACGACCATGTTCCGCCCGGATCTCTTTGTCTTTGATGTGATCTACAATCCACAGGAGACAAGACTCCTGCGCGAAGCAAAGGCAGCAGGCTGTAAGACCGGCAACGGCATGTATATGCTTTTGTACCAAGGAGCAGCATCCTTTGAACTCTGGACAGGTCAGGAAATGCCGGTGGAGATCATCAAGGAGAAGTATTTTTCGTAGGCTTGGGAAAACGCGGAGGTGTGTCATATGAACACAATGCCAATAACAGAAGTTATTGAAAGTGTGGCAAATATCTGCAGGAAACATGGGTGCAGACGTTTAGATCTGTTTGGATCATTCGCAACGGACACAGCAACACCGACCAGTGATATTGATTTTGTAGTATATGATTGTGATGACCTTACAAAATTGGAAGAAGATTTAGAACAGATCGACACATTGCGAAAGATAGATATTTTTGATTATAATAGTATTCACAATGAGTTTTTGTTGGAGGATATTCATAAGTATGGAAAGCAGATATATTAACCGTTATCATACCTTTTGCAAATGTTTAGATCATCTGAAAAAGAGCAGAAATGCCAATCCGAATGAAGATTTCGTGCTGGAAGGTACGATCATGAATTTTAATCTTACTTTCGATATTGCGTGGAAGGTAATGAAGGATATATTAGTAAAGCAACTGGAAATCCTTGATTTTGCGATAGGATCACCGAGAGACACTTTGCAGCAGGCATTTACGAACCGTCTGATCGATGACGATAAATGGATGCAGATGCTTCGCATCCGAAATCAGTTGGCACATGACTATGATGGCAGTCTGGCTACGGAAGAGTTTGAAGTCATTGTAAATGAGTATATTCCTTTATTTGAACAATTTAAGGTCAGTGCGGGAAAATATTATAAGTAATGAAAAGGGAAGATCAATAGGTCTTCCCTTTTTTGATGGTGGGAAATAAAGATCAAGATTGACATACTTTCTTAAGGTGGGTAATATAATGATAACGACAGGCAGCTTGAGTGTTTGTTAAGCGTGAAAGTAAGGTGTTGTGCCAGAGAGCAGTGCCTTATCAGCTTTATACGGGTTTGACATTTACCACAATCTGGCTAGAAACCGTGTGTTTTCGAAAGAAAATGTCGGAGGCTCTGCTATCATGGCAGAGCCTTTTTGGTAATTGAATTTTAGCAATCGTAAATTTATGATCCTTGTAAGTTGATGCAACGCTATTAATGAGAGAGTCTACAAAATGTAGACCGCAATTTGAGACTAAAAGACTTGTTTTTTGACAATACACAACATAAGATGAAAACAACACAGGAGGATTGGGGATGGATAGCAAAAAGATTGGTGCTTTTTTGGCAGAACAAAGAAAACAAAAGGGGTTAACACAAAAAGAATTGGCGGAACAACTTTGTGTATCAAATAAAACAATATCAAAATGGGAATGTGGACGTGGCATACCAGATAGTATATATTTGCAAGAATTAGCCAAGTCCTTGAGTGTATCAATAACGGATATTTTAAATGGGGAGGTAATACAAGAAGAACAATATAAAAGCACGACAGAAGAAATATTATTAGGCGTGATGGAAGACCCACAAAAGAAAAAACAACGAATTAGGTGTGAGTGTTTATGCCTTGGCATATTAGTGTTTCTTTGGGGAGGGATACTATGGATGCTTTTTTTATTACAAGAAGAACAGATGGGAAAAATAAGTAGTTTGTGGATACTCTTGGAT
>CAVLBP010000050.1:0-17045 GCA_963661325.1 bacterium | reverse complement strand
TCCGTGTGCGGTTGCGCCTCTCGGGTACATCCCTGTACCCGAGTTGCCTACCGCATAACAAGTTCTAAGAAACTCTAATGTGCTTTGCATTCATATCTGTCATAGGCGAACATTATCCTAGACGCTTGTCTAACCTTGCAAAGACAGTTTTGATCATAAAAAGCAAATCCCTTTTTGTAGAGACGCAGAATTGCGCGACGTTTTCTGTCTGCCTCCCCTGTGCCCCCTTCCTGTCTTCCGGCTCGTGCCTTCCCCACCGCCCTCTGGCACATTACCTTTATATGTGGTATCATGTCCTTATCAATTATGAAGGAGAACTTTTATGCAGCGTTTACGACAGATCCTTGCCATCATCGGCATTATTTTATTGGTCGGCATGTATGTCCTTACCATCTTTGCCGCCGTCTTTGACAATACCAAGACCATGTCTTATCTGACAGCCTCCATTGCAGCGACCATTCTCGTGCCTTTTACCCTATGGCTGTTAACTATCATGATCCAGAACAAAAAGAAAGATCAGGACGAAAAAAAGGAGCACTAAGGCTCCTTTTTTATTGGAAACATAAAGTATATAATTCCAGATGATCCGCTTTCATACATCTCAGTTTGATCTCAAAAATAGGATCTCTTTTATTGGCATTATCCAAATGCTCCATGAGAAGATTTGCTTTTCCCTGTTCGGAAGAAATACTTCCGACATCAATATCATTGAGCAAGATACGGAATTTACCACTTCCTTGCATTTCTGCATGTAGACTGTGAAAATCGCACTTTCCATCTAAATATCGAAAAATAATCTCATCTCCCGGTGCAATCTGCGTTACCCTGTTATCCAGATCAATATATGCCTGACCATGCAGCCCACATGCCTGAAATGCATATATGATTTCCCCCGGTTTAAATGGACCTCCGATTCCCTGTGAGGTCATCTTCACTTCCGGTATTGTTCCGTCCGGTAAAACCTGGATTTTTTCGACACAAAGACGCCGATGTACTTTTGAATGATTACAACTCCTATGATAAAAAATATACCATTGCCCTTGAAAACATTCGATGGAACCATGGTTATTCCAACTCTGTGGATCACATTCTGCATTATCTAAGATAATTCCCTGATATTCATAAGGTCCTAACGGATGTTTGGCAGTTGCATAACCTAAGGCTGTTGGTTTTCCCCTTTCCACATCAGAAAAAACCGCATAATATAAGTCCCCTATTTTGCGCAGACTGGATCCCTCATGGAAATGGTGCTCCTCCTCTGTCAAAATCCCCTGTGATACCTCTGCCGGATCAAAAGAAGTCATGTCATCATGCAAGCGAACACCATTTGCCTGAAATTGCCCCCACAGATAATAGGGACTCCCATCTTCGTCTACAAAGATTGCCGGATCGATACCACTACACGGCAGATAGGCTGTGTGTGAAAACGGTCCTGTGGGCAAATCCGCCTCAGCTACGCCTTCATCTCCTTCTGACGTACAATAATACAAATAATACTTTCCTTTATGATAAATACAATCTGGCGCGAAAAGGAATTTTACCTTTTCGCTCTTTGTTCCTGTATCATCTGTATCTTCAGCATTCTTTCCAGAGAAAAAGTTTGCTATGATTGACTTCATAAACGGTGTCGGATGCATCCAATCCACTTCTCCTAAATTTCGATCTTCCAGCAGGTTTTCCGGTATCCACTGTGTCCGAAAAGAAGTTTCTGAGATATGCCAAGTCTCCATATCTGTCGTCGAACATACATAGTAGCGATCACTGCAATAATCCTTTGCATTATCATCATAACTACCGTATAAATACAATTTTCCATCCGGCATAATATGTGCTTCACAATCCGGTATACAAATGTCTGTCGGTAAAACAGGATTTCTTTGATTACTATATGTCATCATCTTATGCATTATCTCCTTTTTTCTCCGCAATCGTCTTTTGCACACTTATCATTTTCTCTCTATCCAAAGAATAGAAATGCATAGCAAGCACATTGCATATCCATCCAAGTATTGGCAAACCAAAATACAGGAACACCGTCATAATAAGAACCGGCCAGGATGCCTTATCTCCCATTTGTGGAACCGTATTGTGGTATCCGATGACCGTGATGCAAAGGGCTGCTATCAAGGATGAGAAAGATGTGATCAGTTTATCAATCAGACTATATACACCCCCAATGATCGCCGGCATATAATTGCCGCTTCTGACATATTCATAATCAACGACATCCGCACGCATGGTTCCTCCAGCCGTTGTAAGAACCATCTTGGCACCTGTGATCGCCAACTGCAAAATAGCATAAATGATCATAGGAATTCCAAAAACACCTATCTTTTGCATACCATTTGGTCCTAAATATATACAAAAGCAGATTGAAACAGCAGCAACGCCGATTGCGATCATAGACCAGATACTCGTTGCTTTCTTTGAACCCCATTTTGCTATAAAGATACCACCAGAAAACGCAAAGAAAATTCCTATGATCATCGTGAAGTTTCCAATCATTGTAGCCGCTGCATAACTTCCGATCAAAACACCTGACAATAAAGTCGTTACCACACTCTGACTTCCGATCTGTTGTGCTATTTTATCTGAAATACATGTCAGCATATACATGCGGGTCTCTTTATTATCTTTCAAAACAGATACCATATCAGAAAAAGTGATCTTTCGCTTTTCCTCCTTAACCTCAAAGGATGCAAACACAGCATTAACATCGACTCTTCTGACACCAATACAGGTCAACAGCGCAAAGATGCCGGAAACAACCACATATAAAATACACAACTCTTTTAACATTGCCGCATTATATTGATTATCATATTTCGGCAAGATCATAAATGTAACAACATTATTAAAGATCAATGGTGTCAGATAAGAATACAAGGTCGTAAGCAGACCATTCATCGGTCTTTGTGTTGGATCATTGGTAATCGCATTGGAAATCACACTTCCTCCAATGCCATTAAAGGTATATCCAATCACATATACCAGATAACTGATCACAAATACGATAACACCCATGACCCCATGATATTTTCCGGATGCCCAGCAGAACATAGAAAGAACCCCCAAAGATTCCACGATCCATCCCAGTTCCACAAAAAAACGGATTTTTCCTTTTCTCATCTGCATCTTTTCAAACAAGGCAGCGATCAAAGTGTCCGTTACCCCATCGAAAACACGCATGACTGTCAGGATCATTCCGGCGGTGGCAACAGCAATGCCATACCCTTCTGTAGCAATATAACTGGCATAACTGATCAAAAGGTAAAAGCAAATGCCACAACCTGCATTTGCATTTGCCAAAATCATTTCCCAAACTTTTGCAGTACGATATGCTACGCCATCACGCTGACTTGCATGAAATATTCCTCCATCATTCTTCATATAAAAATACCTCCATATCTTTTGATATGTTTATTATATAAATGAATGATGAAAGGCTTTACACTATATGTTGCAAATTTATACTATATATGACATATTATAAAGATAAGAAAACGAATAAGAATGGAGACAGACCGGAATGCACAATACGTTAAAACAATTTACCCAAGCGAGCAATATCCCTATTTTTCTTTTTGATGCTGACTTCCATATCATAACTTCTACCATACAGGGCAAATCTCTTTTTCTCATGGAACAATTATCGATCCGCTTGCGCCCGTTCCTTCGCACCATTGAAAGTTCCCCGACTATTCTTCAGATTCATCCCAATTTATATTGTTGGACTTTTCGTTTATCCGCTCAGAAACAAATGATCGCCGGTCCGATCGGTGGTGAATATCTGACGCTCCAGCAGACACATGCTTTTTTTCATGCATTGCAAATCCCCTTACAGGAGGAACTTCTCCCGCAATTAACGATGCAACAGCAGTTTTCCTCCTTCTGTCTCCTCCTTTACATCCTAACGGGAAAGAATGTGGAAGAAAAAGATATCCGTCATATTGGTATTGAACCTCTGGCACCGCAACAAAATGATGCTGTATTTTTCCCATCTGCTGATATGAATGCTTCCATCGATTCAATATTTCCGCCGGATCTGGAAAAGCAATGGCTCCATCACATCTACACCGGAAGTCCTATGGACTGGCAGGCTTTTTCTAATTCCTCAAAATTTTTAGCCGAACAAGATGCCGTTTCCCGCTTGTCCTACTACACTTCAACAAAGAAGTTAGAATATATGGTCGTATCCGCCATTGCCTTAGCGTCCCGCACCGCCCAAAATGCCGGTGTTCCAAATCATACCTGCTCCTCCACCTCTGACTACCTGTTAAAACAGGTTGCCTGTGCAGAAGAGGAAAAGGATTTTCTGGATATCTTTGCACTTGTCGATTCCACATTTACCTATTTGGTACAACAGATAAGCCATACGCCGGTCACGCATGATATTGCCGTCGATGCTGTCTGCGATTATGTGTCTAAACATTTATATGACAAATTTACCATTCATGATATGGCAGATACGCTGGGCTATAACCGCACTTCCCTCTCACGCAAATTTACAGGTATCATGCAGGTCAACATACAAAATTACATTCTTGATGAACGTTTAAAAAAAGCCCGCTCCCAACTCTTGTATTCTCAAAAAACGATCGGTCAGATTGCCAATGATCTGCAATTTTCATCTGCAAGTCGTTTTTGTACCTATTTTAAAAGAAAATACGAAATGTCGCCGCTAGAGTACCGGCAAAATTTTTCCACTAAAATAACCCCTAAGCAATAACATCTGCTTAGGGGTTATATCTTCTTTTATTTACTGTTATTCAGCACTTTCGCTTGTTGTTTCTGTAGTCTCTGATGTATCATCTGTACTTTGGCTATCTGATGATGACTCATCCGGCATCAAATCGGAAGTGCTATAGCCGCATGCCGTCAGCATAGAAGAATCGATCACATAGATCTTACTCTCATCATAATCTACCATGAGATAATATTTATCGGTGATAGCATTTTGCATACCGATCGTAAAGGTCGTCTCACTATCTTTTGTTGTAACAGTCACTTCATTGGTGGCTGACGAAAATCCATACTGGCTGATATCGTCTGTGTCCTCAATAACATCGCTGGCTTTGATGGTTGTAAGATAAGACAACATGGTCTTGATCTTGTCATCATCTAAGATCACGCCATCCGCATCCTGCCACCCATCATCTGTTTTCGTCAGTGTCACCTGCGCACCATTATTATAATAAGATACCTTTGTCACATCATCAGCATCCACAGAATATACCTGGATACTTTCCTCCGCAGAGTCTATGGCATCTGCCTTTTCTTTTTTATCTGCCAATTTCTTGGCACCCAGCAATCCCAGCAGCGCTGCTACCAATAGCACTGCCAGAATGAGCAGGGTCTTTTTTTGCTTATCCATCTAACGTTTTCTCCTTCTTGCCCAGACAATGATACCTACAATAATAAGGGCGATCGGCATAAAGATGCCCCAAAGAATACCATAGACAAGCATGGCATTTGCGGAAACTGTCAGGTTGGATACGGTATAATCCTTTGCTGCGATCACAACCGCATTATCACTGCTTCCATCATCCGTTGTCACAAGTGCATTTACGATTCCATTGAAAAGTGTCGCATTATGACCGGATACGATCTGGTTGGCACTATCCGTACACATCATAGCCGAGCCAAGTACGCAGAGTTCGCCACCATTATCGTTGGTCACCAAGATACCCAGGCTATACTCTCCCTGGCTGTCGCCGTCCTGCACACCAGTCACATTTGCCACATCTGCCTGTGTCTGCACTGCCGCTATATTAGCCGCAGATTTGGCAATGGCATTTGCAGATGTCGTCATAAAGGACGTCACATTGCTGTCATCCTCTCCCGTATAGGTAAGACCTACGCTATATGGTACAAAGACCTGTGTCATTCCGGAAACTTCGGACGAAATTTCCGTACTCTCTACCTGTGGCAAAAGATAAAATGGGCTCTGATAGTAGTAAGATCTGTCCGTTTCAGCCAAAAGGCTCTCAGTTGTCTCAATATTGTTGTCAGAAAGTAATTTCTTAAAGTTGGTCAGATCATTCCACTTGGAATAGTCGATCGACAGATAGATCTTTCCTCCATTTCCAAGATAATCACTTAATTTTGTCAGATCATCCTCCGACAGGTCCGACTGCGGTGCTGTGATAAAGATAGCCTGACAATCCTCCGGTATGCTATCCACGGATAAGAGATTCAGGGATTCCACATTCATAAACCGTTTCTCAAAAACTTCTGAAAAATCTCCGGAAAGAGTCGATTCATCATGACCCGTCAGTTCATATACATTGGTCACAGACTCGGATGTCACATACTGAATAGCTGCTGTTACCTGTCCCTCACAATCATAACCTGAAACGGAATAGTTATAACTTGAATCATAGGAATACTCGTAAATGTCTGAACTATAATCAATTACCTTTGATTTTTCTCCGCATACAACAATGATAGAATTGCTGGTCACATCATCATCGGTATACTGGGAAACAAAGGTCGGACTGACATTTGGATCCACATATTTGACCGTAACATGTTTTGACGTAGCTGCATATTTCTGCAAGGTGCGGTCTACATTATCATCTTTGCTGTTTTTATTTACCATGACATAAAGTGTTACATCATTTTTTAAGGTATCCAGATACTTCTCCGTGTCTTCCGTAATAGAATAAAGTTTCTGGGATGTTGCATCAATCTGCGTATAGGTTTCCGGCAAAGCCGTTGCAATCATGTTGACGACAACCACAAGGGCTGCGACAATGGCTATCATACCTGTACTAAATACGGATGTAGAGATCATCTTTCGGCTGATCGTCCATCTGCGCTTCTGGATCATCTGCTCTGTCAAAAAGAGTGCCAGTGCGATCAAAGAAAGATAATAGACGATACCGGTAATGGAAAGGGTTCCATTGAAGAAATCATCTAATGGCGTATAAAGGTCATAACATCCTAAGATTTTGGTCAAAAGATTACCGGATGATGAGATCACACTGCAGATGGATGACATCATATAGCCGACGAAGATCAATCCAAAAGATACAACGGCAGAAATGACCTGGCTCTCTGTAAGCGAAGATACAAAGGTACCGATGGCGATCGTTGCCAGACCATAAAGCCAGAATCCTAAAATACCCACATAGGTCTCTGCCAGCGGCACATCACCAAAGATCATAAGTACCAAAGGTGCCACACAGATCACGCCGATACAGATCGTATAGACAAGGGCAAGCGCCAAAAATTTACCGAGTACGATCTTTCCTACAGATACCGGTGCCGTCAAGAGCAGTTGGTCTGTCTTTGCATGTTTTTCCTCTGCCAAGACACGCATGGTAAGGATCGGTACAGTCACCATAAATAAAAAGGCAATGGCTGACAAGGAATAAGATATATAAGGATAACCATAGGACAGATTGTAGACAAAGAAATAGAGCCCAAACAGTGCTAAGGTAATACCGATGAACAACCATCCGGTAATGTTCCAGAATAAGGATTTAAATTCACGTTTAAAAATTGCAAGCATTATTCTTTCTCCTCCTTTCCTGTCAGTTCGATAAATATTTCTTCTAAGGATGCTGCTTTCTCTTCATCCATAGCAAAATCTGCTACTAATTTCCCATGGTCGATGATATAAATATAATCACATACGGCACTGACCTCGGATAAGATGTGGGAACTCAAAATAACGGTATGGTCTTTGCCAAGTTCCTTGATCAGATCGCGCATTTCGATCATCTGCACCGGATCCAGACCAACTGTAGGCTCATCCAAAATAATAATGGATGGGTCGCCTAAGATCGCCTGTGCCAGTCCGACACGCTGTTTGTAACCTTTTGATAAATTGCGAATCAGGCGATGCTCCATCTCAGAGATACCGGCTTTTTCCATGACATCTACGATATGTTTGTCACGCTCTTTTTTGCCGATCCCTTTTAACTCTGCACAGAAGTCCAGATACTCATATACGCCCATATCCGTATAAAGGGGCGGGATCTCCGGCAGATAGCCGATCTCTTTTTTGGCAGCCTCAGCCTCTTTAAAAATATCGTGACCACACACTTTGACACTGCCGGATGTAGCCCCAATGTAGCCTGTGACCATATTCATAGTGGTTGTCTTGCCTGCACCATTCTTTCCAAGCAAGCCATAAATATGACCCGGTTCGATCTTCATGCTCAGATCATCCACAGCCGTAAGTGAGCCATATTTTTTTACAAGATGTTCTACTTCTATCAAATTGATTTCCTCCCTAATTTTTCCAAAATCACACAATGATTATTGTATTTCATCTATGTGCTGATAAAGTGTTAGAATTGTGTCAATTCTGTGAATGGGACAAGTCCTGCATAGCAAAAGAGAGCCCTTCTTCCAAGCGCTCTCTTCTGTCCAATCCTTATCCTATCTTTATCCTATCTCATATATTACTTTGCATTGCGATAAATGATATCTTGTCTTCCCGGTCCATTGGAGATCATGGTGATCGGGAAACCGATCTCCTTTTCCACAAACTCAATGTAGTTGCGGCAGTTCTCCGGGAGATCCTCATATTTCTTGATGCCACGGATATCACATTTCCAACCCGGAAGTGTCTTAAATACAGGCTTTGCCTTTTCCAGTAAATGTGTCACAGGGAAATCGGTCGTGACCTGACCATCGATCTCATAACCTACACATACCGGGATCTCATCCAGGTAGCCCAATACATCAAGCACGGTAAAGGCTACATCTGTCGTTCCCTGCATGCGGCAACCGTATTTGCTGGCAACACAGTCAAACCATCCCATACGTCTTGGACGACCTGTGGTGGCTCCAAACTCACCGCCATCACCACCGCGTCTGCGGAGTTCGTCTGCCTCATCGCCAAAGATCTCGCTGACGAAAGCACCGGCTCCAACTGCGGAAGAATAAGCCTTACATACGGTAACGACCTGCTCGATAGACTGTGGCGGAATACCTGCACCAATAGCACCATATGCAGCCAAGGTTGAGGAAGATGTTACCATCGGATAGATACCATGATCCGGATCTTTTAAGGTACCAAGCTGACCTTCCAAAAGAATGGTCTTGCCTTCCTTTAAGGCATTCCACAAATAAGAAGAAACATCGCAGACATAAGGTGCGATCATATCGCGGTAAGTATGTAAAGTCTCCAGCAACTCATCCGGATCAATGAGTGGCTTGTGATAAAGGTGCTCTAACAGTACATTCTTGGACTCACAGGTACGTGCAACCTTTTCCTTTAAGAGTTGGTCATCAAAGAGTTCGCTGACCTGATATCCAACCTTTGCATATTTATCAGAATAAAATGGTGCAATACCGGATTTGGTAGAGCCGAAAGAAGCCTTTCCTAAACGCTCCTCCTCATACTGATCAAATAAAATATGATACGGCATAACGATCTGTGCACGATCTGATACCTTGATCTTTGGCATTGGCACATTTTTGTCTGTGATAGACTTGATCTCGTCAAACAAGACAGGAATGTTTAAAGCTACCCCATTACCAATAACGCTTGTTGTATGATCATAAAATACGCCGGATGGCAAGGTATGAAGGGCAAACTTACCATAATTATTGACGATGGTATGTCCTGCGTTCGCTCCTCCCTGAAATCTCACGATGATATCTGCATTCTGCGCAAGCATATCCGTGATCTTGCCTTTTCCTTCGTCACCCCAATTGGCACCAACAACTGCTTTTACCATGCTCTTGTTCCTCCTAAAAAATTTATTAAAATGATGTTAATTTCTTTGTACAAGTCACTGCAAGCGCACCCGGTCCAATGTGACTGGATACGACCAAAGATAAAGGATCTACAAAAATATCATGTCCCGGGAAGCGTTCTTCCACTTCTGCTTTGAACTTGGCGATCTCTTCCTCATTCTGGGTATGTGCCATAGCAATAACGGTATTCTCTCCGGTCGGATCATGAAGTACCTCGTCCATATCCTTAGCAATGGCATCCATCATGATCTGTTTTGCCTGTTTGACTGTTCTTGCCTTAGCAAAACTGTCTAACTTCTCTCCGCGGATCTGCAATACCGGTTTTATCTTAAGCAAGGAACCAATAGCCGCAGCCGCCGGTGTGATCCTTCCACCCTTTTTGAGATACTCAAGGGTATCTACCATGATATAGATGGTCGACTCAAACTTCATCGCCTCTAAGATCTCTTTGATCTCTATGGCTGACTTGCCTGCATCTGCAAGTTTCTTGGCATCATAAACAGATAACTTCATGGTAACGGAGATACGCTGGTTGTTGACAACCTGCACCTTACCATCATAATCCTCAGCCAGCATGATGGCTGTCTCACAGGAACTGCTGAGTCCGCTGGACAAAGGAATATATACAACCTCATCATATTCCTCAAGCAGACTTTCCCACTTGTCGATCACATCACCTACGACCGGCATGGAAGTCTTGATCTCTGCCCCCTCTGCCTGTCTTGCAAAGAACTGGTCTGTCGTAAGATCCACGCCCTCGTAAAAGACTTCATCATTGATGTAGACCGGTGTCGGGAAGACGTAAATTTCTGCCTGCTTGGCTTCTTCCTGTGTGATTCCACTGTTGCTGTCTGTTAAAATTGCTACTTTACTCATATGGTCCTCATTTCGTTTTTATCCATCTTGTGTATATCTCAACACACGTAGATTATAATACCATACTTTATATAGACTGGCAAATGCGTTTTTATCAAAGAGAACGTAAAAAAGAACGGCGTTTCCGCCGTCCTTTTTAAAGATCTTACATCATTCCCATACCCGGATTTGCCGGCATTTCCGGTGCCGGTTCCTTGATGTCTGCAACAACAGATTCTGTTGTAAGCAAGGTAGATGCAACAGAGCATGCATTCTGTAATGCACTACGTGTTACCTTGACAGGATCCAGGATACCTGCCTCTACCATATTGACATAAGTCTCATTATAAGCATCAAAGCCAAATCCCGGCTGTGCTTCTCTTACCTTATTGATGATAACGCTGCCTTCCAGTCCGGCATTTGCTGAAATATGGAAAAGCGGAGCCTCCAGTGCCTTTAATACAACCTTAGCACCTGTCTTTTCATCACCATCCAAAGAATCAACCAGTTTTGCAACTTCCTTGGAAGCGTGGATGTAAGCAGATCCGCCACCTGCGATGATACCTTCCTCTACAGCAGCACGTGTTGCATTCAAGGCATCTTCCATACGAAGTTTGCTTTCTTTCATTTCTGTCTCGGTAGCAGCACCTACACGGATAACGGCAACGCCACCGGCAAGTTTAGCCAGACGCTCCTGTAATTTCTCTTTGTCGAACTCAGAAGTTGTCTCCTCGATCTGTCCACGGATCTGTGATACTCTGGCTGCAATGGCATCCTTATCACCCTCGCCGTCAACGATAACGGTGGACTCTTTCTGAACCTTAACTGACTTAGCACGACCAAGCTGATCCATGGTAGCGTCCTTTAATTCCAGACCTACTTCTTCAGAGATCACCTGACCACCGGTAAGAATGGCGATATCCTGTAACATTTCTTTTCTGCGGTCGCCATAACCAGGTGCCTTAACAGCAACAACATTGAAAGTACCTCTCAACTTGTTTAAGATCAGGGTTGTAAGGGCTTCACCCTCTACATCTTCTGCAATGATAAGAAGACGGGATCCGGACTGCACGATCTGCTCTAAGAGTGGCAGGATCTCCTGAATATTGCTGATCTTCTTGTCTGTGATCAGGATATATGGATCATCCAAAACGGCTTCCATCTTATCCATGTCGGTTGCCATATATGCTGAAATATAACCACGGTCGAACTGCATACCTTCTACCAGGTCAAGTTCTGTCTGCATGGTCTTGGATTCCTCGATCGTGATAACGCCATCATTGGAAACCTTTTCCATAGCATCTGCTACCATGTTACCAACGGCTTCATCCCCTGCTGAAATTGCAGCGACCTTAGCGATCTGCTCTTTTCCGCTGACTTTTTCTGACATAGAAACAATAGATTCTACTGCGGCATCTGTAGCCTTCTTCATACCTTTACGAAGAACAATCGGATTTGCTCCGGCTGCTAAGTTCTTCATACCTTCTTTGATCATAGCCTGTGCCAATACGGTTGCGGTTGTTGTACCATCACCGGCAACATCATTTGTCTTGGTAGCAACTTCCTTGACAAGCTGTGCTCCCATGTTCTCAAATGGGTCTTCCAATTCAATCTCTTTTGCAATGGTAACACCATCGTTTGTGATGAGTGGAGCACCGTAAGACTTATCCAAAACAACGTTGCGTCCCTTTGGTCCGATCGTAACTCTGACAGTGTCTGCCAACTGATCTACACCTGCTTCTAATGCTTTTCTGGCTTCTGCGCCATATTTAATTTCCTTAGCCATAATTCAATCCTTCTTTCTTATATCTATTTTTATTCTACTACAGCAAGAATGTCATTCTGACGAACGATGATATAATCTTCGCCTTCTAACTTTACTTCTGTTCCGGCATACTTGGAATAGATGACCTTCTGACCAGCCTTTACCTGCATAACAACTTCTTTACCATCTACCATGCCGCCAGGACCTACGGCAATAACCTCTGCCTCCATTGGCTTTTCCTGTGCTGCACTTGCCAGGATAATACCTGACTTTGTCGTCTCTTCTGCCTGACACTGTTTTAAAACAACGCGATCTGTTAATGGTACTAATTTCATTTCTATATGCCTCCTTATATTTCTCTCATTCTTTGTTAGCACTCACTTTGTACGAGTGCTAACCACAATTCATATAATAGGATTCTAAGAACCAAGTTGCAACTTTAGTCACACCCAATAATTCCAAGAATCCTATCTTTATCTAACGTATACTCTTATTTTCTCACTTTTTCTTACGCTCAATACTTTTTGTCGTATTCATAAGCCTTTCTGACAGCGGATTGTGAAAGAGTTTTTCCTGCACATTATCTGCAAAGGTCTCTCCACTGGAATAGGCAAAACGACGGATGACATCCTTTAATACCTGCTGCTTTTCCACCGGCATGGCGGATAAGGTCTTGGAGATATTGGTCATCATGGAAAATTTGTTTGCCGTCAACTCATCCAGCGTCGTTGCTCCGGTCGATTGCAGGGTGCCAAATAAAATATTGACAAATTCTTCCCTCTCCTCCGCACTCAGACCATAGATCCAGTTCTTTAAGGTGCGATCCAGCATCACGGAAGACTCTGACAGATTTTCGGCAAAAACAAAATGATTGCCAAGGACTTCCCAGGACATGGCATCATGCTGCATGGCGCCGGTCTGACAACTCTTTACCACCCGATGATCCATCTCATTTTCCAAAAGCATACCGACAATGGAAGATTCCGGTATGGTACTGACAACACGGGGCATAATTCGCTCATAAGACTCCTGCGTCGTGATCTCTTTTAAAAATCCCGGACCATCATTGGAATAAACACAAGTAATACGATCCTGAATGGCAGGCTGGCAAAACGCAGACGCATATACGGCAAAGTTACCGCCCTTGGAATGTCCTCCTACAAGCAGTTCATAAGAGGTGTCGCCATAGCAGTCATTCAGATACTGGGCTGCCCGGATCTGTCCCTCTGTCTGATAAAGGAAAGACATATTAAAGTCTTCTTTCCAGCCGACAATGGTGTTATCCGTCCCACGGAATGCCACATAGACCCTGTCATCATCTAAAAGGAAAGACAACACCGAAAACTGAGTCTGATTTTCTTCGTCGATCTCATTGACATAGTTCATCAGCCGCAGATTCTGAAAACGCGCAGATGCCACCATCTTGTGCATCAGAAAAGGTGCGACCTTGGTGGTGGAATTCTTTGCCATGATCTCCTCCTCCGAATACATGGAAAAGAAGCGGTCATGTGCTTCCCGGATCGTGATCCATTGTCCCTTTTGATCCATGCCCGGGACAATGCCGCCAAAATCTGTGTATGCCAGTTCTGCTAGGACCAGATTATCTACTTCATTAAAGGGGTCAATCTCCATGGTAATATCACCACGCCAATCTAAATAATCCGAAATATTTGCCATGCCAAAACTCCTTTCAAAAAAGTCTTACACTTCTTCCTCGATATCTTTTTTTGTCACATCTTCAGAAATGACCGAGGTCGTCTCCTGTTTATCTTCAAACCACTGGGTAGATTCTTCGATATTGCGTTCCAATTCCCGTTTGCTTTCCTTGTGATAACGCTTGGTCCTCACCCCGACAAAACACAGGGATAAAAGTGCAAATGCACCAACCACGATCAAGATGCCATAAAATGCCGTCTCATACCTTGTTATCATATTCCCGATATCCAGCAATATGACAACCGATCCTGCTATGGAGAGCAGGGAAAAGATCAGACTGACGATCCAAAGATCTCCATGTAAGTTCTTTAACTGGACGGTGTTCTGTAACATAACAACACCCTCGATCAGAACCAGGATACCCAGATAATTGGGTATGGAGTCTGCAATATCCTGTGCACGGATCAGATCGATGGCTCCTAAGATCACGACCAGTGTGCCAATTGAAAAGCCATAATTGGTCGTCCTCTGAAATTCCTTATGTAAAAAGTAACGGCTGATCATCCAGATGCCCCATACCAAAAGACAGGCACCGGCACCGTAGCAGAAATAAATCATCCTGACCGCATCCGTAAAAAGCATGATGCAGCCGACGGCGATCAAGAGGATCGACATAAAGACGATCGCAATATTTCCTACAACATTGGGATTATCCTGTTTGCTCATCCATTCCTCCCCACTGTCTTACAGTGTTTCTGCTCTCTCTGAAATATTCTTTTTGAAATTGATCACATCATGGTTGTATTCCTTGTCGATGAAATCCGATGTGATGATAAAGTCAGCCGTTGCCTTGTTGTTGGCGATCGGAATATCATAGACCTGCGCGATACGAAGCAGTGCCTTTACATCCGGGTCATGTGGCTGCGCGGTAAGCGGATCGGAAAAGAAAATGATCAGATCGATCTTGCCCTCTACGACCTTGGCTCCCACCTGCTGGTCACCGCCCAGAGGACCGCTGTTATAACCGCGTACCGGAAGTCCTGTACGATCTGTGATCATACGCGCGGTCGTACCGGTACCACATAAAAAGTGTTTCTTTAATTCTTCTTTGTGTTCCTCGCACCAGGCAATGATCTCTGCCTTTTTTCCATCATGTGCAATGAGTGCGATGTTCTTTTGCTTACCAATGGTAAGTGTGATCTTGCTGTCGTCCATAATCAGATCCTCCTTATGTCTCTTTAAAAAATGTCTTATCTATCCAAGGCTTGCTAATATGACAACGATAAAATTCGTAAGCCCATGAGCCACGATAACGACCCAGAGTTTGCGCGTTTTGACATATACCGCTGCGATCGCAAGACCTACCAGAAATCCATATAAGAATTGTACCACATTAAAGTGCATGATACCAAAACAAAATGCAGAAATAATGACTGCAATTTTTTCATCATACCAGAGGCTCAACTGCCCGCACACGATCCCACGATAGACCAGTTCTTCCAAAATCGGGATACTGATACAATTTGCAAAGATCTTTGTCCAAAGACCACCCGCATAAAGCGTGGCATTCGCCTGGACGTAGCCGGAAGAATAAGCCACCAGCGGCGTATGGGAAATGATAAAGTTTAATAGCAGTCCCAGCGCCACCACACCAAGGATATACAGGCATTCTCTTGGAAAAGTCTCTTTATTCCAGAATTTTTCCGTCTTAACGATCGGGGCTTTTTTGTAAATGCCATAGCAAAAAGGTATGGTCAAAAGACTGGCGATCCCAAGCAAAAACAAATGACTGGCATGTGCGCCGAAAAGCAGGCGCAGTGCCACAAAAAATACATTGTATAGCAGATAATATACCACGATCGGATAGATGATCTGCCAGAGTCTGTTTGTCCGAAACTTACGCATTTTCTTTTTCCTTTAACATGTAATAGAGATCATAAATAGTACGCCTCCTGACCGGATGCACCAGTCCCGGTGCGATATGCATGAGCGGTTCTAGGACAAACATGCGGTTGCACATATCAATGTGCGGCACGATCAGGTCTTTGGTATGGATGCAGGCATCATCATACAAGAGGATATCCAGGTCCAGCGTCCGCGGTCCCCAGTGGATCTCACGCTTGCGGTCTGCTTTCGCTTCGATCCTATGTAAAAAGGCAAGCAGGTCTTCCGGTGACAAAAGTGTTTCTATGGTCGCTGCCCCATTTAAGAATTTATCCTGATCCACATAACCATAAGGCTCGGTCTCTATATAGTCCGAAACAATGACATTTCTGACGTTGGGATCACTGATCAATTCTTCCATTGCATCCGTCAGATACTTTTCCTTATCCCCCATATTGCTTCCGATCGCAAGGGCTACCTGATGCCATGCCTTTTCCACCCGAACTCCCACATTTTCAAATTCCATAGGGATTGGTGCATGCGGCTTTTTGATCTCTAACACCAGTTTCTGTATGCCCGGAAAAGCATACATCATAGAGGTTGCCAGTTCATCTGCTACTTTTTCCAAGAGATCATGCGCCTTTTCCGCAAAATACTTTTTGATGAAAAGACACACATTGCCATAATCTACCGTATTGGACAGATCATCCGAATCGATCGCTCCGGCAAAGGAAGTATCGATCCGGCAATTCACAACAAAGATCTGTCCTTCTTCTTTTTCCTGTTCATATACGCCATGGTATCCAAATACCTCCAGGCCTTCTACTATGATCTGTTCCATTTTTACCTGCTCTCTCTGATGCGTTCCAGCATCTGAATCAACTCCACATTTTCTTTGACATCATGCACGCGCACAAACATACAACCTGTCTGCACGGCTAGGGCGGTTGTCGCCAGAGTTCCCACCAGACGTTTATCGGTCGGCACATCTAAGACATAGCCGATCACGGACTTCCTGGATGTTCCCAGTAAGACCGGATAGCCCAAGGCTTTGAGCCGGTCCAGATTGGCGATGGTCATAAGATTCTGGTCTTGCGTCTTGGCGAAGCCCACCCCCGGATCCAGAATGATCTGTTCTTTTTTGATACCGGCATGAAGTGCCCTATCT
>CAVLBP010000049.1:0-17322 GCA_963661325.1 bacterium | reverse complement strand
ATGCGTTACTTTTTTACTATGCTGCCGCTTATCTTTGGATTGATATTTACTATCCTGTTTTTTCTTATGATTTTGCTCTTGCCTTTCTTCCGCTAATTTGCGCGGGCGGATCAGACAGTGCTTATCAAAACCAATCAGATCTTCCCGATGCTCTTTCTTAAGCGCTTCATAAACCAGATCGTAGTTTTTTGGATTCCGGTACTGGATGAGAGCGCGCTGCATGGCTTTTTCATGTGGATTGTGCGCCACATAAACAGGCTCCATGGTCGCCGGATCCAGTCCTGTATAGTACATACAGGTGGATATGGTCGATGGTGTCGGGTAAAAATCCTGTACCTGTTCCGGCATATAGCCAAGATCCCGCAGATATTCTGCCAAAGCAATGGCATCCTTTAAGGTGGATCCCGGATGCGATGACATCAGATATGGCACAAGGTATTGCTTCTTTCCGATCTTTTCATTGATCATGCGGTATTTGTCCTTGAAACGATCATAGACGGCTACCGGTGGCTTTCCCATGTATTTTAAGACATTGTCACTGATATGTTCCGGCGCCACTTTTAACTGACCGCTGACATGATATTGGCACAATTCCCGGAAAAAGGAATCATCCGGATCTTCCAGCAAATAATCAAAACGGATACCGGATCGCACAAAGACCTTTTTTACCCCCGGCAAAGCGCGTAATTTGCGGAGAAGTTTTAAATAATCCTTGTGGTCGACCGTCAGATTCTTACAAGGCTTTGGAAAAAGACACTGTCGGTTCATACAAACGCCCTTGGTCAGTTGCTTTTGACAGGACGGATGGCGGAAATTGGCAGTCGGACCGCCGACATCATGGATATAGCCTTTGAAGTCTTTATCCCGGATCATGCACTCTGCCTCTGCAAGAATGGATGCATGGCTGCGTGTTTGCACAATGCGTCCCTGATGGAAAGTCAGAGCACAAAAATTGCAGCCGCCAAAACAGCCGCGGTTGCTGATCAGGCTGAACTTGACCTCAGAAATGGCAGGGATCCCACCATCCTTTTCATAGATGGGATGATAGGTACGCATATAAGGCAAGGCATAAACATCATCCATTTCCTGCATGGAAAGCGGCTTTTGTGGTGGATTTTGTACGACATAAATGCCATGCGGATAGGCTTCTGCCATCTTTTTGGCACTAAAGGCATCCGTATTCTGATACTGGGTATAAAAACTCTTAGCATAAGCCTCTTTACTGGAAGAAATCTCTTCATAAGACGGCAAAAGAATGGCATCTTCGATAAAAGAAGTGTCCTGCGTCCGAAAGACAGTCCCGCGGATATAGGTAATATCCTTGACGTCGATACCTGCGGCAAGTGCCTCTGCAATCTCAATGATTGAACGCTCGCCCATACCATAAGAGAGCAGGTCAGCACCGGAATCCATGAGAATGGAACGTTTGACTTTATTTGACCAATAGTCATAATGTGCCAGACGACGCAGACTGCCTTCGATACCACCAATGATGATCGGTGTATGCTTGTAAGTCCGGCGGATCAGATTGCAATATACGATCGAAGCATAATCCGGGCGTTTTCCCATGACGCCCCCCGGAGAAAAGGCATCGGTCTGACGTCTCTTTTTGGATACCGAATAATGATTGACCATAGAATCCATATTGCCACCGGAAACCAAAAAGCCAAGACGCGGTTCTCCCAGAATACTGATAGATGCATCATCTTTCCAATCCGGCTGGGCAATGATCCCCACGCTATAGCCATAAGATTCCAAGAGGCGCGTGATAATGGCATGTCCAAAGGACGGATGATCCACATAGGCATCTCCGCATACATAGACAAAATCCAACCGGTCTATGCCCCGTCGTTTCATATCTTCTTTTGAAATCGGTAAAAAATCTTGTGTTGCTTCCATACTAATGTCCTGTTCTAATCCATCTGCCTGTAATCTCTAATGTAATAGTCTGCCAAGGCAATCTTTTCTGCCGTAATATCCCTGGAATAATCATCATAAACCGCGCAGACCTTCATTCCTGCATTTTTCGCTGCCATGATGCCCGGACAGATGTCCTCAAATACCAGACAGTCCTTTGGCTGCACGCTTAAATGTTCTGCTGCTTTTAAATAGATATCCGGTGCCGGTTTGCCGCGATCTACTTCATTTCCGGTCAAAAAATAATCGATATAGTTTTTCATTCCCAGTGCATCCGCGACTGCCTGCAACAATTCCTTGGAATTGCTGGTCGCGATACCTGTAGCAATGCCATTTTCCCGTAATCTTTGCAAAAATGCTTCTGCCCCCGGCTTCCAAGTTACCTGATTGGCATAGGCATCCATTGCCATGGCATTCCATTCTGCCATCATGGTATCAATATCATCCGTGATGCCAAACTCTTTTTGAAAGAAGCAGGCGGTTTCCCGCATACTCATGCCCTCAATATCTTTTTGCAGGCTTTGGGGCATAGATAAATGCCACTTTCCCAGATAATCCAGATCGATCTGCTTCCAGACCCACATGGAGTCTACCAGCGTGCCGTCCAGATCAAAGAGTACTGCCTTTATATTCTCTAACATAGTTCATTTCCTTTTCTGTCAATGTGCGATAAGTTCCCTTTTTCAAGGAATCTTCTAATGTAAACTTACCCATAGATAATCGTTTCAAATATAGGACTTCCTTGCCGATTGCGTGCACCATGCGTTTCACCTGATGATACATACCCTCGGAAATCGTGATATAGACGTGTGTCGGATCTTCTTGATCAATGACCAGTTCTGCCGGCTTGGTCAGTCTTTTTTCACCGATATCGATCCCTTCCGCAAAAAGCCGGATATCGGCAGGTTCTGCCGGGGCATCTAAATAAGCCAGGTAAGTCTTTTGTACGTGCTTTTTGGGACTGAGCAAAGCGTGGGATAAAGCACCGTCGTTGGTGATCAGCAAAAGTCCTTCCGTATCCAGATCCAGCCGTCCTACCGTAAAAAGGTCTTGCTTTGCATTCATGGGTACATAGTCAAAGACCGTCGGATGCAGGGCATCCCTGGCGGCGCAGACGCAGCCTGCCGGTTTGTGAAAGGCATAATAGACCAAAGCCTCATATTCCACTTTCTTTCCCTGATACAAGACCTCATCCTTTGTTTCATCTATCTGAAATTTGCCGTCACTGACGACAGATCCATTGACGCGGACCGCTCCCTTTTTTACTATTTTTTTGATCTCAGACCGGGAAGCGATCCCTAAGTTGCTCAAAAATTTATCTAATCTCATCATATTTCCTATCTCGTCTTCATAGATTAACTATATGAAGTTTGGACTTGTTTTATCAATCATTGCCATACTGATCGCCCTATGTCAGCCACAGATCACCTTTGCCGGAGCTCTTAGCGGTCTCAACATCTGGTTTTTTCAGTTGCTGCCGACCCTGCTTCCATTTATGATCCTATCCAATATCCTCTTGTCCGATCCCGTGCAGGAATACCTCTTTGACCGGATGCCATCCGATCATGCCAGAAAATTGCGTATCTTGTTTGCCGTCCTGGCAGGACTGACCTTTGGGCTGCCGATCGGCGCTAAAATGGCAAAAGATCTCTATCAAAAAAATCTCATTACCGCAAAAGAAGGACAGATCCTTTTAAACCACTGTAATCTGATCGGACCATCTTTTGTAGGTTCCTATGTCCTGTCGAAAAAGTTGGATGCGCCTGACCTGTTTGGCATCAGTCTTTTGATCCTATACCTGCCCCATATCCTATGTCTTTGTTCCTTTTTTGCAAAGGGTGAGGCAAGACGCGGGCAAAAGCCCTATCCTGCCACCAAGACCCAAACGACAAGAAAAGCGACACCAAGACTTCGAAACTGCTTTCAAATCTTAAATGTCGCTATCATGAATGGATTTGAAACCATAACCATTCTTGGCGGTTATCTGATCCTTTTTGGTATCTTCTGTGGCTTTGTCAAAGAAATCCAATTTCTGCCAACCGGGCTCCAGGCATGCATACTGGCACTTTTGGAGATCACAAGCGGCATACATGAAATCTCACTGCTCCAAATTCCGGTTATGGGCAAATATGTATGTGCTATCTCCTTGCTTTCCTTTGGTGGCTTATGTACGGCTATGCAGACATGGTCTGTTTGCATGGGCGCACCCTTTTCCATGAGAAATTATATCAAAATCCGCCTGCTTTTTGCCCTCATAAGTGGTCTGCTTGCGATTTTCTTTCTCTTTATTCTTTATTGAAGAAAGATTCCGGGATGTCGAGTGCCGGTACATTATCCTCAGAAGCAGTTTCTTCTGCCTTTGGTGCCGGTGTCTCCTGCTGGGCTGCCGGTGCTTCCGGCTCTTTTACTTCCTGTGGTGCCAGTTCCTGGCGATTGGCAACAACGATATCCAGATAGCCCTGCATGGTCTGCATGAAGGTCTCTGTTCTTGCCTGGGTTGTCTCCATGGAATTGGAGATCACACTCTCGATTGTATTTAACATATCATCGGTATAGGCAATGGCTCCCATACGGATGCTGTTGGCATCTTCGGTAGCCTTATCTAACATATCCTGCGCATTCTTGGTCGCCAGCATAATGATCTCATTGGCTTTGGCATATGCCTGTTGCATGATCTGATGCTCGCTGACCAGTTCGTTGGTCTGGATCTGTGCCTGTGCAATGATGGCATCTGCCTTGTTCTGTGCATCTGCTAAAATGGCTTCTTTATTGCTGATGATCTTTTGGTAACGCTTGATCTCTTCCGGTGTCTTGGTACGCAGTTCTTCCAAAAGACTCTCTAACTCGTCTCTGTTGACGATGATCTTGGATGGAGAAAATGCAGATGGTTTACATCCGTCTACATATTCTTCGATTTCTTCGATGATTTCTTCAATACCACTTGACATAATAGAATCTCCTTTTATGAATTATACTTTGCCTGAATCAGCGGAATGATCTCCGCAGGTACAAATCTACTAATATCGCCACCATAAGAAGCAAATTCTCTTACAATGGTCGAACTCAGATAAGAATAATGCAATCCGGTCGTCAAAAAGATTGTCTCAAGTTCAGGATATTCGACTTTGTTGGTCTGTGCAATCTGAATTTCATATTCAAAGTCTGTCACAGCACGCAGTCCACGGATAATGACCGTCGCCTCTTTTCTCTTGGCATAATCAACTAAAAGTCCGTCAAAAGAATCCACGGTCACATTGGGGTATTTGCTGACCAGATCTTCGATCATGGCAACCCTTTCTTCAACGGTAAAGAGGGCATTTTTGGCACTGTTGTTGAGCACGCCGATGATCACTTCGTCAAAGATCTTGGCAGACCGCTCAATAATGTCTAAATGTCCGAAAGTGACCGGATCAAAACTCCCCGGATAAATCGCTCTTTTCATTTGTCTCTACTCATCCTTTGCTAAAAAGATATGTTTATTTGTCTTGTAATCTTTTTCGTTTAAAATCTGATAGCCCAGATCTGTGACAAAAGAAAAATCCGTATGCAGGTCTGCTTCTACGATCACATACCCATCCTCTGCCAAGAGATCACATTGCGCGATCGTCTCTAATACGTCATGCTCATAGCCGCCATGATAAGGCGGATCTATGAAAATAATATCAAACTGCATCCGCCCTTCTAAATTGCGGAGTTCATAAATGACATCCCCAGGCAGCACAAAGGCTTCGTCGTCAAAACGTGTATGTATGATATTGCGATGGATGCAATCCAAGGCTAATTTATTATTCTCGATAAAGTAAGCACAGGCTGCTCCACGGCTGAGTGCCTCGATCCCCATCTGACCGCTTCCCGCAAATACATCCAAAAATTGTGCATCACACAGATCATGCTGGATCATATTAAAAAGGGTTTCTTTGATGCGATCCTGGGTCGGTCTGGTATGCATGCCTGATACCGTATGCAGCTGCAAACGTTTTCTCGTACCGGAAATCACTCTCATTTTAGCAATTTAACTCCTTGATACATGTAAGTAATAATTGCAGGACCATTTCTGTCGCCTGCCTGCGGACACTCTGTCTGTCGCCGAAAAAATGGCATTCCTTGACCAATGTTTTTCTCTCACAGGCACAAGCAATATATACCAGTCCTACCGGCTTGTCCTCTGTCCCGCCATCCGGTCCCGCAATACCTGTGGTAGCTAGTCCATAAGTGGCTTCTGCACGCTTTCGCACGCCTTCTGCCATCTGCTCTGCTGTCTGCCTGCTGACGGCACCGTAGGTTTCCAAGGTCGTATGTAAGACTCCGAGATTTTTCTCTTTTGCCTCATTGGAATAAGTGACATAGCCCTCTTTAAAGCAGGCGGAAACACCCGGATAATCGACCAGACTGGCACTGACCAGCCCACCGGTACAGGATTCTGCAACGGAGACCGTCGCCTGCGTCTTTTCTAATTCTTTTACGATTTCTTTTATGATATCCTGCATTAGTTCTGCTCTTTTAAAACATCTTTATTCTTTACGATATAATCGATCAAAGATACGACAGTCAGCACAAGGGCTACATAGATAAGGATCGTACCTAAAACCGTAAAGAACGGCATCTGGATATTGGCGATCAACACAATGATCATAAGCATCTGGAATACGGTCTTAAACTTGCCCCAATAACTTGCAGCAATGACGATACCGTTGTCAGATGCGATCAGACGGAAACCGCTGATGATAAACTCACGGCTGATGATGACGATCACGATCCATGCTGCCAACTGACCGGTGGCGATCAAGCAGATCATAGCCGCACTGACTAATAATTTATCTGCAAGCGGATCCATAAATTTGCCAAAATTTGTCACTAAATTGTATTTTCTTGCGATCTTGCCATCGAGCATATCCGTCAGGCTTGCAATGATAAAGATTGCATCCGCAATATAGCGATAGGTCTGGTTGGACGGATCCAAGAGCAAAAATACAACAAAAAACGGAATCAATATTACTCTGAAAATGGTTAATTTATTTGGTAAATTCATGCTAATTCTCCTATCAAATCATATTCATACGAACCTGTCACATGAACCGATACGATATCGCCTGTCATGAGTTCTCTGGTCGTCTGGATAAATACATAACCGTCTACGTCCGGTGCATCCCGGTAGGTTCTGGCAACATAGACATTTTCGTCTGCAACCTTGCCCTCCACAAAAGCATCTAAGGTCCTGCCAACATAGGTCTCATTGCAGGCCGCCGAGATATCCTGCTGTAATTCCATGATCTCAGCCACGCGCGCCTGCTTGATCTCCTCCGGTATCTGATCCGGGAAAGTATCTGCCGGTGTACCCTCCTGTCTGGAATAAGCAAAGCAGCCCAGACGATCAAACTTCATGTCGCTGACAAATGCTTTGAGTTCCTCATGTGCCTGCTCGGTCTCGCCCGGAAATCCACAGATCAAAGTCGTGCGGATACAGATATCCGGCATTGCCTGACGTAGATCACCGACGATCCGGCGCAGGTCAGCCTGCGAAGTCTTTCGTCCCATGCGTTTTAAGACACCGTCATTGGCATGCTGGATGGGAATATCAATATAATGGCATACTTTTGGATTGTCTGCCATCATCCTGATCAATTCGTCTGTGATCTCTTCCGGATAGCAATATTGTAAACGGATCCAATGGATCCCGTCGATCTCGCTTAACTTTTGTAATAAGGTCGGAAGTGTCTTTTTGCCATAGAGATCGACACCGTAAAGTGTTGTCTCCTGGGCAACTAAGATCAGTTCCTTGACACCATCTGCGGCAAGTGACGCAGCCTCAGCCAGGATATCTTCCATCGGTACGGAGCGATAATTGCCACGGATGGATGGAATCACACAATAGGTACAATGCTTGTCACAGCCTTCGGCGATCTTTAAGTGGGCAAAATGTCCACCGGTCGTAAGTGTCCTGCCGGCATAGTTTTTCGGTAAACCGGTCAAAGGCTTCTTGACACTGGTCTTGTGACCTTCCATGACCTCATGTATGACAGATACGATCTCATCATAGGCATTGGTGCCGATCACGGCATCCACTTCCGGGATCTGTTCTGCGATCTCTTTGGCGTAACGCTCTGCCAAGCAACCGGTCACGATCAAAGCCTTGAGGTTTGCTGTCTCTTTGAGACTGCCCATGTCGATCAATGTCTGGATGCTTTCTTCCATGGCATCGCTGATAAAACAACAGGAATTGACAACGATGACATCTGCCTCATTCTCATCATTGGTGATGGTAATGCCGTCCTTTGTGATCATAGAAAGCATATGCTCGGTATCGACCAGATTCTTATCACAGCCAAGTGATATAAAAAGAAGTTTCATTATGCTTCCTCTTCCTGCTCCTCGTCATCCTCAGAGATGATCTGTAATTCTCCGCGGTAGAGTTCGTCTACTGCGATAGAAAGTGGCTTTTCTCCCTTAGATACGCGGATCAGCGGCTCCTGTCCGTCGATGATCTGTCTTGCTCTTTTTGCGGTAGCACAAACAATGCTGTAACGGCTGTTTACGACCGGTTCTTCACCGATCTCGTCGCTGTTCTTGTTTACTACTTTCATTAATTCTACATATGATGGATGTAACATGTTTCCTATCTCCCTTCAAACTTCTTTAAATCTTTTTGGATCATGTCTATTGTATCTTCATTTCTCGCTGTCTTAAAATGTTCGCAAGAAATAATAGCATGCACTTGTTCTACACTATTTTCAATCTGATCGTTGATGACCAGATAATCATAGCCATTCATATATTGTGACTCCTTGGAAGAAATCGCCAAACGCTGTGCGATCACATCCGGTGTCTCGGTTCCTCTGCCGACCAGACGCTCCTTTAGGGCATCTGCGGATGGTGGCATCACAAAGAGAAGCAGGGCTTCCGGGTATAATTTCTTGACCTGAAGTGCTCCCTGGATCTCAATCTCTAAGATGACATCCTTGCCCTCATTTACCAACTGTTCCACATAAGAACGGGGTGTCCCATAAGAATTGCCATTGAAGGTGGCGTATTCCAGTAACTGATTATCTGCGATCATCTGATCGAACTCTTCCCTGGTCTTGAAAAAATATTCTCTGCCATCTTCTTCGCCCTGACGCTTTTGTCTGGTCGTTGCAGAAATAGACAGGTGATACTGACCGGGATGTGCTTTTAACAGGTTCTTCATGATCGTGCCTTTACCGGCGCCTGAAAAACCAGATAAAACAATGATCATTCCCTTCCTTGTCATAAAACATCAGCCTCCTTCTTTTTTGTTGCTGCCTCTTTGGATCTTGTTGCGATCGTGTCCGGCAAAAGCGCGGAAAGCACGATGTGTTGGTCTGTAATGATGATTCCTCTGGTGCGTCGTCCCTGCGTCGCATCAATGATATTACCTTCCTCCTTGGCACGTTGTACCAGGCGTTTGGCTGGTGCGGAATCCGGTGTCACGATAGACACTACCTTATCTGTATTGATGATATTTCCAAATCCGATATTGATAAATGCCATGCTCTCGTCTGTCCTATTCTAAATTCTGGATCTGTTCTCTTACTTTTTCGATCAGGGTCTTGAGGGAAATCCCAATACCTGCGATCTCTACATCCGTAGACTTGGAAAGGATCGTATTGGCTTCGCGGTTCATCTCCTGGGCGATAAAGTCCAGTTTACGGCCGACCTCGCCACCGCTTTCCAACATACGCTTGGTCTCATCCACATGGCTGCGCAGACGGACCATTTCTTCGTCGATGCAGACCTTATCCGCATATAAGACGACTTCGGATGCGATCCGGGTCTCGTCTATGGCATGATCACCTAAGAGATCCGTGATCTTGGTCTGTAAACGCTCCCGATATTCCTCGATGATCTGCGGAGAACGTTCTTCTAAGGTCGTCACATAAGATGACATCTCATCCATTTTAGCGAGCAGATCCTGACGCAGGCGCATGCCCTCCTGGGAACGGTTCTCGACAAACTGGTCTGTCGCCGCGGTCAGTGCATCCATAAGGAATAAGTGAAGCATCTCATCGTCATCCTCCGCATCTGTCATCTCTAAGACATCCGGAAAACGTGCCAGAGAAGTCGCTGTGACATCAAAAGGAATGCCATAATCCTGTGACATCTTGCGGATGTTTTCCATATACATATCGGCGATATGTGTGTTGTAATGCAGGATATCGGATGCCTCTTTGGTCTCCTCTAAGGTGATATAGACATCAATTTTACCACGCACAATGCGGGATTTGATAAAATTACGTATCTCCACTTCAAAAGCGTTTAATTTTCTAGGGAGTTTCACATTCAAGTCCAGGTAACGATGATTTACGGATTTGATCTCCACAACTATTTTTCTTGTTTCATCACCGGCTTCGCCTCTCCCGAAACCCGTCATGCTCTTTATCATGCCATCGGCACCTCCCATTTGCATAAATACCTATGCATAGATGTCTATATTATATTAAATCCATGGCAAAAGGTCAAATTATTTGTATTTGTTTTTTCAATATAAACATTTATAATAAATAGAAAAAAGATAAGAAGAAAAAGGAGATCATCTCATGGCATTTGACGGGATCACGACAAATTGCATTATGCAGGAATTAAATCATCTACTGGCAGGACAACGTATCAGCAAGATAGCCCAGCCGGAGCGCGAGGAACTGCTTTTTACCTTTAAAGCATTAAATGAAGGCAGCAACCGCCTTCTGATCTCTGCCAATGCTTCCCTACCCTTTTTATATATGACAAAAGAAAACAAGACCAGCCCTTTGAATGCGCCTAATTTTTGCATGCTCCTTCGCAAATATATCGGAAATGGTCGCATCAGTGCGATCAGCCAGCCTTCCATGGAACGTGTGCTCTGCTTTACCATCGAGCATTTGGATGAAATGGGCGACCCTGCGGTAAAATATCTCTATGTGGAGATCATGGGCAAGCACAGCAATATTATTTTTTGTGATAAAGACCAGCAGATCATCGACAGCATCAAGCATGTATCCGGGCAGATGAGTTCCATCCGTGAAGTCCTTCCGGGACGGTCTTATTTTATCCCGGCACAACAGGACCGCTTTGACCCTTGGCAGATCACAAAAGAACAATTTGTTGAGCAGATCTTAAAGAAACCCTGTTCTGTGACAAAGGCGATCTATACGACCTTAGTCGGCTTTTCGCCGATCATAGCATGCGAACTCGCTTATCGCAGTGGATTGGATGCCGATGCATCTACCGCCGCACTGACACAGGCAGATGCAGAGCGCTTGTATGATGTCTTACGTTCTTTATTGCAGGATCTGACCGACGGCAAGTTTTCTTACGGTATTTATTACGATCCCGTCACCGGTGCACCAAAAGAATTTGCCCCGATCCCGCTGACCATCTATGCCGACATGGACTACAAGACATTTTCTTCTATGTCCGAGGTCTTGGAAGCCTTTTATGCCCAGCGCAACAAGCATACCGTGATCCATCAGAAGTCCACAGATCTGCGTAAGATCGTTAGCATCCACCTAGAGCGTGACCGCAAGAAATATCTTTTGCAAAAAAAGCAGTTGGCTGACACAGAGAAAAAAGATAAATACCGTATTTACGGAGAAATGCTCCACACCTACGGCTATGCCGCCAGTCCCGGCGACAAATCCATCGAGGTCACAAATTATTATACCAACGAACCACTGACCATCCCTTTGGATCCGACATTGGATGCCATGGAAAATGCCAAGAAATATTTTGATAAATATGCCAAATTAAAAAGAACCGGGGATGCGCTCTCCTCTTATATTTTGGAAACAGAAAACGAAATCCAACACTTAGAGTCGATCGAGACATCCCTTTCCATTGCAGAAACAGAAGGCGATCTTGCTGCCATCAAGGAAGAATTGCAGGAATATGGTTTCATCAAAAAACACAGCGGAAAGAAAAAGAACCGGATCCCAAAGAGCCAGCCACTTCACTTTGTGGATGATAACGGCTTTCATATCTATGTCGGGAAGAACAATTATCAGAACGACCAGTTGACCTTTAAATTTGCGACCGGCAATGACTGGTGGTTCCATGCCAAGCAGATGACAGGTTCGCATGTGATCGTCAAATCCGAAAACAAAGAATTACCGGATTCCACCTATGAATATGCTGCCGCCCTTGCCGCCTATTACTCCAGTGGCAGGGATAACGAAAAGGTTGAGATCGATTATCTGCAAAAGAAAAATGTCAAAAAGCCAAATGGAAGCGCACCGGGATTTGTTGTCTATTACACCAATTATTCCCTAGTGGCAACGCCATCTCTGGCGCACGTTACTTTGGTCAGTGATAAATAAGAGTTTTCATTTTATCTAGTAAATAGTGCTAGGATGATATGATTTTTTGCTCATATACTATGATTGTAACCATAGTCCTGCAAAAAGGAGTACAAATGAAAAGAAAGCCCGAGACCAAACGACTGGATCCTGCGGCAAAAGAGGCTTTGCAACAGTTTAAATGCGAATTATCCCAGGAACTCGGCACGGTTCTTCATTCGAAAACCAAGGTAAAACGTGCAAAAGACTCACAATCCATCGGCTCTTATATGGTGCAGCAGATGATCCGGTCCCAGGAAAACAAAATAGACTCCTAAAGAAAAACTACCTGTGAAAATATCCTTCACAGGTAGTTTTTTATAAGATCATATTGTTATCGCTTGCAAAAGAGGACAGATTTTTTCGGATGACAGGATACTTCTCCAGACTCTCATCCTCCTTTAAAAGATCGGCAACATCCTGGGATGCCATTTGCAGTAAATCTGCATCTCCGATGATGTCTGCCAGTCGAAATCCGAGTTCGCCACTCTGGCGGATACCAAAGAAGTCTCCCGGTCCGCGCAGGCGCAGATCTTCCTGGGCAATAAAAAATCCATCATTGGACTTGTGCATGACTTCCAGACGGTCGGTCTTTTTCTTTCCCTTAGACTTGTCCATCAGGATGCAATAAGACTGCCATTTCCCACGCCCCACACGACCGCGTAACTGATGCAACTGTGCCAGCCCGAAGCGATTGGCATCCTCGATCATGATCAAGGTCGCATTCGGAACATTGACCCCGACTTCCACAACGGTCGTAGATACCAAGATCTGCGTTTTCCCCTCTGCGAAAGCCTGCATAATAGCATTTTTCTCCTTGGGCGGCATCTTACCATGTAAGGTCGCAATGGAAACCTGTTCGCCAAAGATCGGACGGATCCGTTCTAGGTAATCCGTCACATTTTCTGCTTCCGTCTGCTCACTTGCTTCTACCAAAGGGCAGATAATATATGCCTGATGTCCCGCTGCTAATTCCCGCCCGATCATTTCATAGGCTTTTTGCCGCAGATCCTCTTTGATGACACAGGTCTTGATCGGAATGCGGTCTGCCGGCAGTTCATGAATGGCAGATATCTGCATATTCCCATATAGGATCATGGCAAGGGTTCGCGGGATCGGCGTCGCACTCATAACAAGCATATGAGGCGTCATGCCCTTCTTGGAAAGACTCTCCCTTTGCTTGACACCAAAGCGATGCTGCTCATCCGTCACCACCAGTGCCAGATTCAGATAATCAACCTTTTCCTGGATCAAAGCATGCGTGCCAACCACAAAGATCTGTGGCGTGGTTGCTATGATCTCATATGCCTTTTTCTTCTGGGATGCCGTCATAGATCCGGTCAGGCAGACAACCTGATAAGGCAGTCCATAATCTGCACACATGTCTCGGAAACCAGCCGCATGCTGCATGGCAAGTACCTCTGTCGGTGCCATGATGGCAGCCTGATAGCCGCTGGCAACCACATCGAGCATAGCAAGAAAGGCAACAATCGTCTTACCGGAACCGACATCCCCCTGTACCAGCCGCTGGGACACATAAGGTCCCTGCAAGTCGCTGCGGATCTGTGATAGCGTATCCCTCTGCCCTTTGGTAAGGGTGTAAGGCAGTTTTTGGATGGTCTCATCCGTCAATGCAGTCTCTGAAAAATGCCAGGGATTTTCTATTCCGGTCGTCCCTGCTTCCAAGATCCTGCTATGTAAGATAAAGTAGAAAAATTCCTGATATACGAGCCGCCGACGCCCCTCAGTCAGGGATTCCATATGTACCGGAAAATGCACCTGACGTATCGCCTGCATATAGGATGGAAATCCTTCCCTTTGCTCTACAAAATCCGGCAGGTTATCCTCAGAATAATCGGCTAGCCCATCACACGCCGAAAGGACAAGTTTGCGCACCATCTGTTGTGTCATGCCCTTAGTAAGGCTATAGATTGGCTGTAAAGAGTCACGAAGTGTACTATATTTTTCCGGTGTAAATATAGCCGGCTGCTCCATCTTGTAGCCCTGTTTTTCTTTCGATAGTCGTCCGTAAAAAATATAGGGCTGTCCAACCTGTAACTGCTTGGCGATATAAGGCATGTGAAACCAGATACACTCTACGACCTGTCCCTGACAAAAAAAACTTGCCAGAGTGATATCCATGCGCCTGCCTCTGCGGAAGATGGCAGGCGTGCGGAGTGATCCGCAGACAGCCACGATCTGACCGATATTTTCATCATTCGGATCTTCCGGATCTGGATATTCCTGATAGGTTCTGGGAAAATGAAGGAGTATATCCCCAAGGGTATATACTCCTATCTTTTGAAATAATTGTTCAGTTTTTTCTCCTACGCCCTTGATCTCGCGTAACGAAGAATGTAAATCCATAATACTCCTATTCTACGGATGCAATGTAATAGTAAACCGGCTGTCCGCCCATCTGTAACTCTACTTCCAGATCCGCAAACTTCTCACCAACAGCAGCAGAAAGTGCCTCTGCATCTTCTTCTGTCACATCTGCACCATAATAAATGCTAACAATAGCAGAATCCTCATCTACCATTTCAGCGATCATATCAAGGAATACGGTCTGGATGTCTGTATTCACGGCAAGAATACCGGCATCACCGATACCCATATAATCTCCCTCATGGATCTCCTTGTCATCGATCACGGTATCACGCACTGCATAAGTGACCTGACCGGTCTTGACATTGGAAAGTTCCTCGATCATACGCTCTTCGTTTTCTTTTGCACTCTGCTCCGGAATGAAGTTGATCAATGCTGTGATTCCCTGTGGGATCGTCTTGGTTGGAAGAACGATCACTTCTTTGTCCTCACACAAAGAAGCTGCCTGATTTGCAGCCAGAATGATATTTTTGTTGTTTGGTAATACAAAAACAGTCTTGGCAGGTACTTTGGCGATGGCGCTTAATACGTCTTCTGTACTAGGGTTCATGGTCTGACCGCCCTCGATCATGTAATCTACGCCCAGTTCCTTAAAGATCTCATTGAGTCCCTCACCGATTGAAACGGCAACAAAGCCCATTTCCTTTTCCGGCTCTGCGCTGGCAGACTCCTGTGCCTCTGCATTCTTTTCCTCGGTCTGCTGTGCGGCTGCTTTCTCTGCATCCTTGAGTAAACGCTCCTGATGCTCCTCACGCATATTGTCGATCTTGATCTTACTAAGAGAACCATGTGTCAGGGCCTTCTGAATGGCAAGTCCCGGATCATTGGTATGTACATGGGTCTTAACAATCTCATCATCTGCAACAACGACGATAGAATCACCGATAGATTCGAGATAGCCCTTGTACTCCTGCTCCTGTGCATCAGTCAATGGTTTATCTAAAACAATGATAAATTCTGTACAATAACCATACTTGATCTCTGCCTCGGTCTCCGGTGCAACCTTTGTAACATCGCCGGATCCGGTCTCTGTCTCGATCGTATAGTCTACTTCTTTGCCAAGCAGGCAGTCATAAGCCCCCTGCATAACAACAACAAGCCCCTGTCCGCCAGAATCCACAACGCCGGCCTGCTTTAATACAGGAAGCATATCCGGTGTCTTTCCAAGGACATAATCAGCCTCTTTGATAACTTCATCTATAAAGTAAACAATATCATCTGTCGTGTCGACTAATTCCAATGCCTTGTCCGCAGCACCCTTGGCAACGGTAAGGATCGTGCCCTCCTTTGGCTTCATAACAGCCTTGTAAGCGGTTTCAACGGCACGTTGTAATGCTTCACACAAAACATCGACATCTACCTGATCTACTTCTTTGATCGCCTTTGTAAATCCACGCAAAAGCTGTGAAAGAATAACGCCGGAATTTCCGCGTGCGCCACGAAGGGAACCGGATGAGATTGCCTTAGCAAGAGTCTTCATATCGACCTGTTCCAATGAGCTGACTTCCTTTGCGGCTGACATAATGGTCATTGTCATATTGGTTCCGGTATCTCCGTCCGGCACCGGGAAGACGTTCAGTTCATTGATCCATTCTTTTTTAGACTCTAAGTTCTTTGCACCTGCTAAAAACATCTTGGCTAATGTAGATGCGTTAATTGTATTGGCTTCCACTATCGTATATCCTCCTTAGTCAATTACTCTTACGCCTTCAACGTAGATATTCATTGCCTTGACTGTCATGCCGGTAAATGATTCTACCTTGTACTTGACAGTCTCCATCAAATTGTCAGCAACGGTAGCCACGCTGACACCATAAGAAATAATCACATGGAAATCAAGTGTGATCTCATTGTTTTCATCAATAGAGACAGCGATTCCATGATTCAGATAATCCTTCTTTAATAACTTTACAAGACCATCCTTCATATTGACAGCAGCCATGCCTACAATACCGAAGCACTCTACTGCTACAGATCCTGCATAAGTTGCGATAACGTCTGATTCGATCACGATCTTACCCAAATTGGTTTCCATTTGACCTTGCATATATATACCTCCACAATAATCGTCCATAATATAAATGACATAATATGTATTTATTATAAACGTTTTTCCATAAAATACAATCTAATTTTTGGCTTTACCCATATTTTTTCAAAAAAAGAAGCAAAAAAACGTTGCTTTTTAGAAAATGCTCTGATATAATATGCGTGTTGCGATTTTGTATCGAATACAGAAATTACAAAACCATAATCCAAGGAGGTGCAGTCATGGCTAAGTGTGCAGTTTGTGGAAAAGGCGCTCATTTCGGAAATAATGTGAGCCATTCTCATAGAAGATCAAACAGAATGTGGAAATCAAACATCAAGTCTGTTAAGTGTAACGTAAACGGAACACCTAAGAAGTTGTACGTATGTGCTTCTTGCTTACGTTCTGGTAAAGTTGAGCGAGTTTAATATTTCGTCAATCAGGGAATTGTCTTTTGACAATTCCTTTTTTTGTTGCCAAAATACTCCCAACACTCTCCTATTCTACTCAGTCACAACAAAAAAGTTTAAATCCGACACACAAAAGTCCTATCGTCAGTAAAATACAGACGCATCCGTTTCCGATGCAATTTCCGATAAAAATCCCTACCCCTGTAAAAAACATGCCAAAACCGATTACTTTTTTCATAATAAAAAAACATAT
>CAVLBP010000048.1:13978-17548 GCA_963661325.1 bacterium | reverse complement strand
GCGTAATCGTGTTTCGCACATTCACAGGTGCATCCGTGCAAATCCAAATAGAGTATACCTTTTGAATCTTATCATATTCGGCATGTTCAAAAACGGAACCATATTGGGATGAGATCATCCTGCTCCCATAGTAAATACCACGCTTCTCTAAGGGATATCCGGGGTTGTATGTATCCTGAGATTCAACGTTGATGATCAAATGAATGTCCTTATGTAAGTCGATGTGAGGTACAAGTGCTTTAAATCGAATGTCATAATATACCGTCCCCTCAGTTTGAGAACCATCCTCAACAGAAACACTTTCCAACTGGCTATCCAGCGGTTTGCAGATATTTGTTTCATCCTTATTGACGCCAACCATTCCAACTTCCGGTTCTCCATCAATATAATTCTCAATAATTTCCTGAATATCACAATTCTCGTATTCTTGTACGCATCCCTTTAAAATGTGTGCTAGCACAATTTTATTTGCCAGAATCTTTTTTGCAGCCTTGTCATACTGCGCAACTTTTTCTGTTTGAAAAAGGACTCTGGAAAGGTTGGTAACTCTTTCCGGTATTGCATTTGTCATAACACATCCTCCTTTGATTCTTTCGCAGGAGTTTTTATATAACAATATCTACAACATCATTTTCAAAAATCCTGCTTTTATTTACGCAAATGGAATTAAAAGCATAGATTTTCGAATGGTTTTACCAACTCTTGAATAGAGATGAATGTTCTCAACTTTAGAAGATTTCACAAGAAACAAATATGCTTTGGTTGGATTATAACATACACCAAAGCATATTGGCAAGTTCTTTTCGCATCAAAAGTGACATTTTTATTTTGTATTTTCTATTGCCTCTCGTATGCGTTCTTCCGGCATATCTGTTGCCTTGGAAATTTCTTGGATAGACATGCCATTTTGATACATTTTATGTAACAAAGTATTTTCTCCACGGGTCATTCCTTCTTCCACGCCTTCCTGCCATGTTTCTTCAAATACCGTACACATATCTACCTCTCCCTTCGCTTCAATCTCATTATAATTCAACTTGCACTTTGCAGCGTCTGCCGCTGTTAGGACAACGTTTTTCAAAAATATGCTTTGGCGGATCTTATAATCCAACCAAAGCATATTTTCATCGAAATCTATCTTCTATGATTCACTTTTTAAGATGTCCTGTAATTGTTGCCTTAAACTTGGAAAGTCCTGCAAAACTGTATTATATACATCCTCCATTCGCAAAGTCTGATACTTATGGGCTGTAATATCTCTCATCCCAGCAGCAGCCTTCCATGGTACTTCCCTATGTGTTTTTCGCATTTCTTCCGTTACAGATTTTATCAGTTCCCCAACATTGATCACAGTCATGGCAACAGCACGTTTTTGCATCTCATTATTTTTAAATGCCTCTACCGAACTATCTCCTAACAATTCTAACCCAACATCAATTTCCGATATGATTTTCTGTAAGACAATCCTATCTCTACGCTGCATATAATTCCACCACCTGTCCTACATCGATCAGATCTGTTTCCTGAACCGGTCCATGGATCACATCAACGTTCAGTCCCAAAGCATCTTCCAGATCATACTTTATCTGTGCAAGCATCATGAGTGTGACAGGTGTATTAAACTCAATAATAAGATCCACATCACTATCCGGTCTGTTTGTCTGACTTGCTCTGGAGCCAAATAAAGTCACTCTGGTAATAGGATATTTACTAACAATACCTTGTAGGACATTTTTAATAATATCTACTGACATGATCCGTCCCTCCTTTACTATATTATACTATGCTTTCGCAACTCTGTCTAAACCTACTCCTCTACCGTAGCATTATTGACGGCATCACTTAAAATATCCTCCATCTCCTCATGGGCAGCCTTTCTTGCTTCCGGATCCTGCTCGCTCCCTTCCTTCTTGCTCACGAACTTGTCTACAAAGTCAGGCACCATATCTAAGATCTTTTCGATACCGGAATTGCGCTCCACACTGATCATGCGGGTAATGCCATTATGGATCACCAGCACGGCACTCGGTGTGAGTTTTCCGCCCATACCACCGCCGGAGTTATTTTTCTTTTCTGCACGAAATGCCCCCGCAGCCACGCCAAAGGTTACATTGACAAGCGGTACGATGATGGTATCGCCGATATGGATGGCATCACCGACAACGGTCTTTGTGGAAATAAAACCATCCATCCCCTGAAAGAGTGTATTGACTGTCTCATTAAATACTTCATTATTCTTTTCCATATTACTTCTCCTTTATGATCTCTGCATCCCTGTGCTTCTTTATAAATGAAATAATTTTTTACAATCTTTATTAAAATATACGCTAACTATAAGATAAACGAAATGCCATAAAAATACAATTCCCTTTAAGGAAATACTGCCTAGAAGATATGGCTCATCGCTTTCAAAATCCGGAATGATGCGACATTTTTTCCCATAACATACCGGGCAAAGGCTGATGACTCCGGTCGCCCCGCCGGTCAATGCCGGATCTCCCAGTGAAAAATCGACATCCGCTTCCATGATCGTCGGCTTGACGCGCCCTAAGATCCAGAGTGCTTTTTGCAGCAGAAAGAATACGGCATTCTTATTATGCTCATCCGTCACATTTTTATGAAATGTCTGCCATTTTTCTTTCAGACCGCTATTTTTTGACTGCGGCTTTTTCTTTGACTTTTCCTTCTTCTTTGCAGCCGTCTTTTTCGTCTGTTTTTCCTGCGTCCCTGCCTGATTTTTGGCATCCTCCGCGGACTCATTATCTGCCTTAGCAGATGTCGTCTTTGTCGCAGATGCCGTCTTGCTTGACTCTGCCATGCGTTTTACATCTGCTTTCGATACCGTCTTATCTTCCAAGATGTCCGCTATATCATCCTCATCCAGAGTTTCTTCCGCTGGCATATCCTCGGCAAAATCCTCTGCATCCGTCTCATCTTCTGAAACAGTCTTATTTTTTTTCTTCCAAGGATAAATCTGCAACTTCCCCCAGAAAGCAAAGATCCACAATTCGTAGTCTTCTGCAAACCGGGCAAATCGCAACTGCCAGAAATGCATAAATCCGGCGAAATAGACCTGCCCATCCCAGCCCTCCTCTATACTATGACTACCGGATAGTTCATAATGAAATGGCAAAAATAAAAGATATAAAAGGATGGCTAAGATCAGCCCAAGTATGACAAGAAGAATGATGCCGATCACTTTTAAAATGGATAGAATAACTGTTATTACACCCATCTACGCACGCTCCTCTTTCTCAAATTTCTGCCGGAAATAGGCTTTCACCTGACAGTCTCCGGTCTGACTGTACACATCCCCATAAATCCGTTCTACCAGACTTCTTGCATGGTAATAGCCCTTTGCCACGCCAATGATATCATAAGACTTATGGCGAAAAAGTGGGATCTTTAGGGTCGCAACCGGAATGATCTCTAATTGTCCGTCACTGATCTCAGACAGGACGATCAGATATAAGGGTCTGACCTGCAAGCCATGATCGACCATAAACTGTATATACTTTAGACTTCCTGTGATATTTTCACTGACATATAAATCCTTGTACCATCTCATAT
>CAVLBP010000048.1:0-13968 GCA_963661325.1 bacterium | reverse complement strand
TCTCATATAGTATTACCCATTTGTCCAGTATTTACCGGTTTCATTTCTAATATGTGCCAAAATAAGCATCAAAGATCTTCTTGGTGGCAGGAACGGCATAATGTCCGCCGGATTCCACACCTTCCATGACAACAGCCACGACGGTCTGCTTGCCCTCCGCATTCTTGGCAAAGCCTACAAACCAGGAGTGATCCTCATTTTTGTTGGATGAAAATTCTGCTGTTCCCGTCTTTCCGTATGCTTCATACAGATCACTGTTTAAGACACTACCGGTTCCGTTCGTGACAACAAAACGCATATATTCCTGCAAAGTCGCAGCATCCGAAGATGACAAAAGTTCGCCGTAAGAAGTCGCATCAAACTGCTTGACGATCGTTCCGCTCTCATTTTGTGTATGATCGATGATATATGGCTCCATCAAAGTACCGTTATTTGCGATCGCGCTGGCGACCATTGCCATATGAAGCGGTGAAACCATGGTCTCGCCCTGTCCGATGGCGGTCTGCATGATCAAAGAAGAGGAGGCTCCATCTTCCAAGGTCATCTTGCTGACGGCGGTATTTTTTAAAGCAGTCGGCAAGTCCTGGTTAAAGAGCATCTTCTGGCACAACTTATGATAAGCATCCAGATCCAGGGACAGCCCGATATTGGAAAAAGCACAGTTGCAGGAATTTCCAAAAGCATCCATGAGGTTCTCACTGCCATGTGCCTTATTATTGTAGCAATGCATAGCATAATTGTTGTATTCAAAAGTACCGTTACAATCATAGGAAAATGCATTCGGATCATTGCCCTGCTTTAAATAAGAAAGCAAGGTAAAGATCTTAAAGGTCGATCCCGGTGCATACAAGCCCTGTGTTGCACGGTTTAAAAGCACCGTAGAATCAGAGTCTGCCGCCACATAAGAATCCCAGTTCTGTGCGATGGTATTGGGATCATAGTCCGGTTTGGAGACCATGGCAAGGATCTTTCCTGTCGCAGGATCAATGACGATCGCCGCGCCATCCTGGGAACCCATGGCATCATAACACGCCTGCTGTAAGGATACATCCAGCGTTGTAACAACATCATCCCCCGGATTCTTCTGGTCGCGGATCTCGTTAAAAATACGGGTCAAGATAAAGGCATTGGAACGGAGCAGATTATAGTTAGCATCCAGTTCCACCCCGGACATACCATTGACCGAGTAGCCAACAGCATGGGCAAAGACACTGCCATAAGGATAATTGCGCGTCTCATTGCCCGCTTCATCCACATTTGTTGTAGCAAGCACCGTACCGTCATTTGCCAGGATATCGCCCCGCACGGTATAATCAGAAAGTTTTGCCAGTCTCGCATTGTAGGAGTTATTGATAAAATCCTCGCTTTTAAACTGCATAAAATAAATGATCCAGCCCGTCATGCAGATAAAGAGTGCCAGAAAGACATAGGTGACGATCGCATATTCCTTGTTGCGCGTTGTCGTCTTTCGCTCATTCTTTGTCTTTCTCGGCGTCTGCGTCTGGCGCGTCTGCTCGTATCTTGCCCCTTTTGCACTTGTCTTTGTTTTATCTCTGCGCTTTCTTTTATGAGAATCATTAAAATCTAGGATCTCAACTTCTTTATCTTCGTTTCTTTCGTGCGCGTTCCATTCTTTCATCAGAATCTCCTTCATCCACCTGCATTACATACAAGCCCTGAATAATCGCAAATAATATGATCGTGCTGAGCAGGGAACTGCCGCCATAACTTACCAGTGGCAGGGTAACTCCCGTAGACGGAATAAACTTTGTCACGCCACCCAGTGCCAAAAATACCTGCGTTCCATACAAAGTACCGATCCCCAGTGCGATCAATTTATAAAAGATGTCCTTTACCTGCATGGAAATGTTAAAAAACATAAGAAAACAGGAAATGCAGATAAAGATGATACAAATAGCAAACACCACGCCAAATTCCTCAGCGATCGCAGAAAAGACAAAGTCTGTCTTTACGACCGGAATCTTGTCCGGCATGCCCTGCCCCAGACCGACACCAAACCAACCGCCGGAACCGATGGCAAAAAGGGACTGTGAGATCTGATAGCCCTGGTCATCGATTACGCTCAAAGGATCTTTCCAGGCGATCACACGGTCTCTGACATGGGCAAACAAATGATATGCCACAACAGAGGCTAATGCCCCGGATCCAAGTCCTAAAATCATATAGATTGGCTTTCGGCTAGCCACATAGAGCATGACCAGATAGGTGACCAGATAGATCAAGGCTCCACCCAGATCACGCGATGCCACCAGGATCAAGACATGCAGTGCCGCTATGATCGTTACCTTTACCACATGATGAAATTCCGTCGATTTGTAAAGCATACATGCGGAGAAAAAGATAAATAGGATCTTGATAAACTCCGATGGCTGTAAAACGACCGGTCCGATACTGATACTGAGTTTTGCCCCATAAGTCGTCGATGCCGCCACACAGACAAAGGCAAGTCCGCCGATACCGATCAAACCGTATAAAAAGCCCAGTTTATCCCAGACCTTTAACTTGGCAACCAGGATTGGCACAAAGCAAGTGATAACGACGGCTGCTCCGGCAAAGGCAAACTGCTTGATTGCCTTATCGATATCCAGCCTTGTCAGAATCAAAAAACTGATTGCCAGCAGCATACACATATTATTTACCAGTGCCTTGGAAGCATGGGCATAGATCTTCTGATAGATCAAAAGTGTGATGGCAAACAAGAGGATCTCACACAGGCAAAGCCCCAAGATACGGATATCCTGCATGACCAGATACAAGACCAGATTGGCATTGATCAAAAGCCCATACATAAGGGTCGTCTGTTTTTTGTAAAGTCTTGTCTGTCTGCGCTCTGAAATGTTCTTTTTCAGTGTCGCAAAACAATAATAGGTATAGATCGCTATCATAAAAAGCATAGAAAAGCGACTTATTGATACAATCAAATGAACCATTATTCTACTCCTCGTTTAAAATGGCCTTTGGTATAATTACCACCGTCTCCGGCATCCTCTGTGCCGAAACCTTTATAGTAAAAGGCATTCTCATATCGCGCTAAGACCTGCTTCATCTCCTCTTTTGTCTCAAAAGAAAAGTCCATGCGATATCCGAAAAAGCCCAAGCCTTTTAAACTTTCATTCTCAGAAAAGATCTGATAGATCTTGCTATTGTATATCTCATTATAACAAAAAGCACAGCAGTTTTTAACCGGAAATCTCTCTTTATAACGGTCTTGCAGATAATATGTCCTCGGTCTATGATCACAGCCTCCGGCATTTGCATTCTGACAGTTTGCCGTGATCATGAGCGGCATCCTGCCATAGATCGGCATATAGGATGCCGCATTATAGCGGTGGTGCAGTTCTTTGGCATTGAGTTCTAAAGGTGCGGTATTGCAGGGATAGCCCATCTGTGCAAAAGCCTGCTGGCTCCGGTCAGAAAACGTATAGAGCCTGTGGTCTAAGATCACGCGGTCTTTGGAATAGGAAATGCTTTCCAAAAATCCCAGTCCGTCATAAGATGTTGCGATCACGCCATCAAAATAGGCTTTATCAAAAAGAAAATCCCAAGCCCGCAAAAGATCCGTCTCCTTTTTGCGACAGATCGCAGGCATTAGCAGATAGATCTTCTTTTGCTTCGCATGAGCACGCTCACAGATCTTTGTTACTTTTGTAAGGCGTGTCTCTTTTGATACTCTCTTATCCTGCTCCCATAAAAGGATGGAAAGTGGCAGTCCGATCTGCGCGACAAAGTCAGTCTCTAAAGCAATCGCATACTGATCTTTGGTCTGACAGGTGACGAGAAGATGCTGCAAAGCATCCACCTTTTGTCCCCTTTCCTCCATTTCCAACTTTTCAAACGGCAGTGCTGGCTCTCTCCTGCCTGCACCTTGTTCTATTTTTTCCTGCAAGGCATCCAAAGCATTTCTTCGCATTTCATTGATATGCCCCATCGGGAAAAAGGCACCCGGATCCAAAGTAATCTCCAACTCCAAAAAATTAAATGGCGTATTCCCTGTCTTTTTCAGTTTTACCTCAACCTGCTCCTCTGTGATCGGCGATTTCCCGGCAGTCTCTACCACATGACCAAAGACTTCCACACTTGCCGCACGTTTTCCATCCTGATATGACACACAGAGTCTGGCAGGACTGCCAATCTGTAAGTAACACTTGCCGGATATACCCAACTTTTCTGCTACAAACTCCGTGGCTGCAAGGTCTGCCTTCTCATGGGACGGCTTGGTGTAGGTGATCATATCCGGGTCATTTTGCCTGGTAAAATAGGCATGGGTAAAGCCCTTGCGATTACCCAGATCAAAGATCCGCTGGCGGTCTGTCTTATTTACAGGCGTATCCCTGCCCTCCAGATAGGCATCCATATATTTGCGGTATAAACTAACCACGCCTGTTGCATATTCCTTTTGTTTCATACGACCTTCGATCTTAAAGGAATAGACGCCCGCCTCTGCCAATGCCTTGATATAATCTATGCCACAGAGGTCTTTTGGGCTGAGCAGATACTGCCCCGGCATGCTGCATTTTTGTCCATGCTCATCCAGCAGATCATAAGGCAGACGGCACGGCTGTGCACAGCGTCCGCGATTGCCACTGCGTCCGCCCAGCATACTGCTCATCAGACACTGTCCCGAATAGCAGACACAGAGTGCTCCATGGATAAAGGTCTCGATCTCTATCCCGGTCTTTTGATAGATCTCTGCGATCTCCGCAATAGACAACTCTCGTGAGGTAACGATACGGCTGGCACCCTGCTTTTGTAAAAGGGCGGCTCCGTCTGCTCCTGCAAGTGTCATCTGTGTACTGGCATGAAGATCCAAATCCGGAAAATAAGTGCGGATCATGGAAAAAACGCCCATATCCTGTACAATGACAGCATCCAGACCAGCCTCGTAATAGGCACGTATATACTTGTATAAATCCCGCTCGATCTCGAGATTTTTTAAAAGAGTATTGACGGTCAGATATGCCTTCCTGCTATACAGATGGGCGTAGCGGATAGCCTCTGCGCCTTCCTCTTTACTGAAATTCTTTGCATAGGCTCTGGCACCAAAGAGATCACCGCCAAAATAAACGGCGTCTGCCCCCGCATCAATGGAACTTTTAAAAATCTCTATATTCCCCGCCGGAGACAATAGTTCCAGTTCTTTTTCTCTCATACATCCTCTTTTCTATTATACAAAAAGGACAGTTTGCACTGTCCTTACTTATCTTCCGCTATATCGCCAAGCAACGCATCCTCAAGTGATGCCTCCAACTTGGACTTCTGGACCAGCAATTCCTGCTTATCCGCTTCTAAAGCCTTGATCTTTTCCTCGTAGTTTTCGATCTTGATCTGATCTGCGATCAAGTCATGCTTGAGATCATAGATCTCTTTTTCCTTTTGATCCATATCCATCTGATATTTGTCGACAGATTCCTTTGCCTTAAAATAATCATCTGCAATATTGAGGGCAAGAAGCGTACTCCGGGTATCCGCAGATAATCTACGGAACTCCTCCATCTCATTAAACTCGCTTATTTTATTGTTGATGTAGGCACCTACTTTTTGCAGATAATCTTCTTCTTCGTATCCACTTAAGGTATATACCTTACCATCAATAATGACTTCCGCGCTTTTTTTCGCAGCCATAAAACGCTTCCTCCTACTGTCTACAATATATCTATTATATCGGGTTATTTTTAGAATTACAAGACTATTCCCTTATTTTTCCAATCCCAACTGCTGATATGCCAGGTCGGTTGCCACACGTCCTTTTGGGGTTCGCATGATCAGTCCGTTCATGACCAGATATGGTTCGATCACGTCCTCGATCGTTCCTGAATCCTCGCCGATCGTAGCAGCCAATGTGTCAAGTCCCACCGGACCACCGGAAAAATTGCGGATGATGGTCTCTAAGATCCTTCTGTCATTGCGGTCTAAGCCCATGGAATCTACATCCAAAAGATCAAGGGCTGCCGCAGCCACTTCCTTTGTCACCACGCCGTCATAACGCACCTCTGCAAAATCCCGCACACGGCGCAAGAAACGGTTGGCAATACGTGGCGTTCCTCTGGATCTTCTTGCCAATTCGTAGGCACCTTCCTCATCGATCTTGACATTCAATTTCGATGCTGACTGTAAGACAATGGTCTGCAATTCCTTGGCATTGTAGTATTCCAGATGGTGTACCACACCAAAACGGTCACGCAGCGGTGCAGACAAAAGGCCTGCTCTTGTCGTCGCTCCCACCAGCGTATAGCGCGGCAGTTCGATACGCACGGATTTGGCTGAATTTTCTTTGCCAATCAAAACATCCATGGCATAATCTTCCATGGCGGTATATAAAAATTCCTCCACCTGCTTGTTCAGACGATGGATTTCATCAATAAATAAGACGTCCCCCTCGCGCAGGTTGGACAAAATGGATGCCATATCTCCTGTCTTTGCAATGGCAGGGCCGGATGTGATCTTGATATTGGATCCCATCTCGCTTGCAATGATGCAGGCAAGGGTAGTCTTACCCAGTCCCGGCGGTCCATAGAAAAGCACATGATCCAGCGCCTCTCCACGATTCTTTGCCGCTTCGATATATACTTTTAAATTATCCTTAATGCGATCCTGCCCTACATATTCCGCCAGTTTGACCGGACGGAGGGAGGATTCCACACTGCGTTCTTCTGTCAGAACTTCTGTTGAAATAACACGCTTTTCCATATCCTGCTCCTATAAAAAAGACATTTTCTTTAAGACTTCCTTCAAGACCACCTCCACGGTATCGTCCTCTGTGATCTCCATATCTTCCATGGCACGCAGTGCCTGGGATGCCGAGTAGCCAAGCGAGGTCATGGCATCGATTACGTCCGTCTTGATAGCAGAGGCAGCATCATTTACCGGAATGCCGCTGACACTGCCTGCCGGTGCGATCTTATCGATCTTGTCTTTGAGATCAATGATAACGCGTTGTGCCGTCTTAGAACCGATCCCGGGTGCTGCCGCGATCGCCTTTGCATCTTCTGCCAATATGGCAAAGCGCAGATCCTGCGCACTTAAGACGCCAAGGACTGCCAAAGCCCCCTTGGGTCCGATCCCATTGACACCGATCAAAAGTTTGAAAAGGGCGAGTTCTTCCTTGGTACGGAAACCAAAAAACTGCATAGCGTCTTCTCTTACATACAAATAGGTATAGATCTTGATATTGCCGCCAACATTTGGCAACTGATAGATCACGGATCTGGGTACAAAAAATTCATAGCCGATCCCGTGATTGTCTACCACGATCGTTTCTTCATTTACTTCAACCAACTGACCTGAAATATAGGAATACATAGTCTCTCCATCATCTTATAAAATGTTTTGTTCTCTTATAGATCTCCTGGGCTAAAAGTCCGATCAAAAGTCCCGTGATCCAGCCACCGACAAAAAGGAAGGGAAAATAGCCAAAGATATAATAATTTTTCACGACCACCATAGCCACTAAGATCTGCCCCAGATTGTGGGTGATACCTCCACAGATACTGACGGCGATCATATGAAACCAGCCTGTCTTTTTCAAAAGCGCCATGACAAACAGACTGAGCAGTCCGCCTGCCAGACTATAGAGGATGCTAAAGGCATTTCCAAACATAAAACCGGCAAGCAAAATACGCATGAAAGATACCGCCAATGCCTCCTTTGTCCCATAAAAATAGAGAAGAAGCACAACGACAATATTGGTCAATCCCAGTTTCATGCCCGGCACCCCGAAATAAAAAGGGATCAGGGATTCAATATAACTACAGATCAAGGCAAGTGCTAAAAAAACACCCAGCAATGCGACTTTTTTTCTCATATCCACCTCTAGTTTGCCACCGAGTCGATCCCGGATGTATCCGCAGAGACCACGGTAACTACTACCTTATTGGGAAGGCAGACGATTGTCTCCTTATCGTGGCTCTTTTTTCCCTGCTTTTCGCAGAGTTTATCCGGACAAGTGGCATCCTGCATAAAGATCTCTCCATCCTGAATACAAAGAACATTGCATACGGAATCGTCCTTTTTGATCTCGATCGTCTGGTCTTTCTTCAGATCATAAGTACCATAGGTCTCACCATCCACCGTGACAATGACTTTTTCTGCACTTTCCTTTTGCGAAAAGGTCGTATAGCCCCAGATACCGATAGCAATGATCGCTAAGACTCCCAGCAGTATCCAATCTCTCTTACCAAAGTGCTGTCTCATCAAACCTGCTCTCCAATATAGTAAAATCCTTTACACTCTACCAGTTTTACCGGTAGAATCTGACCGATCAGATCGGCGTCTCCCGGAAAATGTACCGTAGAGTTATTGCTCATGCGCCCGGTCATCAGGCTGGCATCATGTTGGTTGACTTCCTCTACCAAAACATCTACTGTCTTGCCCTCGTAGACCTTTGCCTTTTCTGCGGAGATCGCCTGCACGCGGGTAAGTAAGCGGTCAAAACGGTCTTTTACCACATCTGCCGGGATCTGATCATCCATGGATGCAGCAGGCGTACCGGTTCTCTTGGAGTAGATAAAGGTAAAGGCACTGTCATAGCGCACTTTTTCTACGACATCTAAAGTCTCTAAGAAATCTTCCTCGGTCTCACCCGGAAAACCAACAATGATATCGGTTGTGATCGCCATGTCCGGCACTGCCGCACGGATCTTATCTACTAGGGTCAGATAATCTTCCTTGGTATAATGGCGGTTCATCTTTTGTAAGATCTTGCTGCTGCCGGATTGCAGCGGCAGGTGTAAGTGTTTGCAGACCTTTTTGGATCTTCCCAGAACTTCGATCAACTCATCGGATAAATCCTTTGGATGGGATGTCATAAAACGGATACGCTCCAAGCCCTCGATCTGCTCCACCTGTTCCAACAACTGGGCAAAGGTCACCGGCTCATCTAAATTCTTTCCGTAGGAATTGACATTCTGTCCTAAAAGCATGACTTCTACCACGCCATCTGCGACCAGTTTTTCAATCTCACGGATGATATCCATCGGTTTACGGCTGCGCTCCCTGCCCCGGACATAAGGTACAATACAGTAACTGCAAAAATTATTGCAGCCAAACATGATATTGACACCGGATTTGAAACTGTATTTTCTCTCGATCGGCAGGTCTTCTACGATCTGGTCGGTATCCCTCCAGATATCTACGATCATGGACTCGGATAAGAGCGACCGCACCAAAAGTTCTGCAAATTTGTAAATATTATGTGTGCCAAAGACCAGATCGACGAAACGATACTTCTTGCGGATGGTCTCAACCACATGTTCTTCCTGCATCATACAACCGCACAGGGCAATCATCATATGGGGATTTTTCTTTTTCTTATTGTGAAGATAGCCCAAATGTCCATAGACCTTGTTGTTGGCATTTTCACGCACGGTACAGGTATTGTAGAGCACGAAATCCGCATCCTCGGAATCTGCCTGCACATAGCCGACCTGCTCTAAGATACCGATCAATTTTTCGGAATCTCGGGCATTCATCTGACAGCCGAAAGTATTGACACAAAAGGTCAGTTTGCGTCCGGCTTCTTTTTCTTTATCCTCTAGGATCTGCTTTGCTACGTCAATAAAATAATACTGTCTTTCTACTTCGGTAGCAGGAATCTTGTCTTCCGAAAGCACATCTTCTAATCTCATCATAAAGTTATTCTCCTTCAAAAGGCTATGGACGGATCTGTCCATTTCCGTAAATAATATATTTTGTACTGGTAAGCGCCTCTAAGCCCATCGGACCTCTGGCATGCAGTTTTTGTGTGCTGATGCCGATCTCTGCGCCAAATCCAAATTCAAAGCCATCCGTAAAGCGGGTAGACGCATTGACATAAACGCATGCTGCATCGATCTCATTTAAGAATTTCTGAGCATGGTTATAATCCTGCGTAATGATGGCTTCCGAATGTCCAGTATTATACTTGTTGATATGCGCTATCGCCTGATCGATATCCGAAACGATCTTGACGGAGATCTTATAATCCAGATATTCCGTGCCCCAATCCTCATCATTTGCCATAGCAATGTCCGGGCAGATGCTCTTTGCACTGGCATCCCCACGGATCTCGACATTGTGAGCAAATAATCTTGTCTTTATCATAGGAAGGACTTTTTCTGCTACATCCTTATGGATCACAAGGGATTCACAGGCATTGCAGACCCCGATACGCTGTGTCTTAGCATTTTCGATGATGTCTACCGCCATGGAAAGATCGGCAGTCTCATCTACATAGATATGACAATTTCCGGTTCCGGTCTCAATGACAGGGACGGTCGCATTGTTTACCACGGCACGGATCAGCCCTGCGCCTCCACGCGGAATAAGGACATCCAGATATTCGTTCATCTTCATGAACTGGTTGGTAACCCCGCGATCCGTATCGGTGATGAGTTCTAATGCATGTTCTGTTACGCCTGCTTTTTTCAGGCTTCGTTTGATGCTGGCAACCATTGCCATATTAGAGTAAAGGGCATCACTGCCACCTTTTAAGATCACAGCATTGCCGGTCTTAAAGCAGAGTCCAAAAGCATCTGCCGTGACATTTGGTCTTGCCTCGTAGATCATGCCGACTACACCGATCGGTACACGCTTTTTGCCGATGGTCATACCGTTCGGGCGATCTTTCATGGAAAGGACTTCGCCGATAGGATCCTCTAAAGCGACGACCTGACGCAAGCCCTCTGCCATCTGCCCGATGCGGGACGGAGTCAGGAGCAGACGATCCAAAAGTCCCTCCGGCATGCCGCCCTCTCTGCCTTTTTCCATATCTTTTTCGTTTTCTGCTAAGATCTCAGCCGCATCCGCTTCCAGACCATCCGCAACCATAGCCAGTGCATGATTTTTTTCATTTGTCCCCATGGTCGCTAAGACTCTGGATGCTTCTTTTGCCAGATCTCCTAATTGTTTTAAATCACTCATGCTCTCTCCTCATTTCCCTTGCACACCAAAAGACCGGATGGCGTCATCAGATAATCCATGGATACATCCTGCACCTCTTTTGGGATTCTTTCTACCAACTGTTCCTCAAAGCAGCATCCGATGCGTATCAGCCCCGGAAACGCCTGTAGATACCTGTCATAATAGCCCTTGCCATAGCCGATCCTGCCGCCTGTGGCATCAAAGCCAAGTCCCGGGACTAAACAGATGCCCCGATTGCCTGTCAAAAGATCTTCTGCGCCTGCCTGCGGTTCTAAAATGCCAAAAGCACCTTGCCTTAATTCTGAAAGTTGACGGATGGTGAAAAAATCCATTTTCTCACCAAAGACCTTTGGCATGCCTATCATCATATCGTGCATCAAAGTATCTTCGATCAGTGTCTGCAAAGATACCTCAGATCCGATAGTGCTATATGCATAGATAAGATCTGCTTCTTTTACCATAGGCAGATCCAACAGGTTTTGGCAGATCTGCCTGCTATAGGTCTGTCGCCTCTCCTCCGGTATGGCAGCGCGTTTGCTTTTGAGTTCTTTTCGCAGTTCCTGCTTATTCATGCTTCTTGCCGTATTTTTCTCCCAGATTGACGATCGTTCCGTCTGCTTCTTTGACATCAATGTTGTTTAACTGACTTCTCAGATTCTTTCTGACACTGTCCAGATATTCCTGACGGAGTGCATGTTGTTCCTTTGCTTCTTCCTCTGTCAGTCCCTCTGCCTTGGACTTTTTATATAATTCATTGATCCTTGCAATCTTTTCCTCTGTCATTAGTTCATATTCTCCTCTATAAAATCTGCGATGAAAAAGTCATCCTTTTTATCTGCTTTAAAAACAGTTCCTACAAAATCATCCTCCAAAATCTGATGCAGGATGCCAACATCCTTACCATTGGCGATGATCATATCCGCGCCGGAATAAGTCGCGATCCGTGCGGCATTGAGTTTTGTCGTCATACCGCCGGTTCCCACATCACTGCCTGCCTTGGAACTTGCCATATGCAGATACTTTTCATCCAACTGCTCGACTACGGCAACCAGTTTTGCCTCCGGGTCTGTCTTAGGATCTGCCGTAAACAGACCGTCAATATCGGAAAGCAGGATCAGAAGATCCGCCCCGGTCAAAGAGGCAACGATCGCTGCTAATGAGTCGTTGTCGCCAAACTGGATCTCATAGGTATTTACCGTATCGTTTTCATTGACAACCGGGATCACACCCAGCCGAAAGAGTTCTTCAAACGTATTCTGTGCATTTTTGCGGGATACGTTATCAGTCATGGTCTTTTTGGTCATCAGAACCTGACCGCATTGTTGGTGGTATTCCGCAAAAAGTTTCTGATAGCTCATCATGAGACTTGCCTGTCCTACCGCAGCACATGCCTGCTTGGTCGAAAGGTTCTTGGGACGCTTGGTGATGCCAAGCATCTTTCGGCCGACAGCGATGGCTCCGGAAGATACCAGACAGACATCAATATCCTGATTTTTTAAGTCACAAAGTTCCCTGACTAATTTTTCCAGTTTGATAAAATCCAACTGACCTGTTTTTTTATGTTGTAAAGAAGAAGACCCGATCTTGACAACGATCCGCTTCTTATTTTTAAATCTATTTTTCTTCATAAGATTCTATCCTTCCAAATCCCTAATAAACCAATGTAATTATAGCGAATATCTCTTTTTTATGCAATTCATTTATGCTATCATAATAGGACGATAAAAATGAGGTGTTTACCATGAAAAAAATACATGCACTCGGCTTATCTTTTTGCCTCTTTTTGACCTCGCTCTCACTGGGCGGGTGTGGAAAGACGACAGAGCCGATCTCAAAGACAGGCTTTTATTTTGATACGGTCATAACCATTACCTTATATGACACATCCTATGAAAAGGAACTGGATCACTGCTTTTCCATGGCAGAAAAATACGAAAATCTTTTCAGTGCCCAAAAGGAAGGAACGGACATCTGGAAGATCAATCACAGCGAAGGACAAGCCGTCACAGTCAGCGATGAGACGATCAACATCCTAAATGCCGGTATCGCTTACAGCAAGTCCAGCAATGGCAAGTTTGATATCACAGTCGGAAAACTATCATCCCTTTGGGACTTCTCCGAATCTTCTTCCAAGGAAATCCCATCCGAAGAAGCCATCCGGGAAGCCCTTGCCACTATCAACTACCAAAATATTGTCATAGACGGCAATGATGTCAGCCTGACAGATTCGAATGCTGCCATAGATCTTGGCGGTATCGCCAAAGGCTACATTGCCGATCAGATGAAAGCCTACCTAAATGACCAGGGCATTCAAAGCGGTCTGATCAATCTGGGAGGCAATGTCTTGTGTGTCGGTCCCAAGGATGGTGATGAAAAATCTTATACGATCGCCATTCAAAAGCCATTTTCCGAGGACGGAACGGCACTTGCCACAGTAAAAGTCACCGACGACTCAGTCGTCACCTCCGGCACCTATCAAAGATACTTTGAAGTAGATGGCAAGCGTTACCATCACATCCTGGATCTTTCCACCGGTTATCCTTGTGACAATGATCTGGATTCCGTGACGATCATCAGCCATGACTCTCTTACCTGTGATGCCTTAAGCACGACGGTCTTTCTCATGGGACTTGATGACGGGCTCGCCTATATAGAAAGCCTTTCCGATGTAGAGGCCATCTTTGTAACAAGCGATGGCTCCATCCAATACACTTCCGGCATCGGAAAAACCATTCCTTTTGAATTATTAGACAAGGATTATAATATAGTGATAAAGTAAAAAAGCGGATAGGAAAGACATATACGTCTCTCCTATCCGTTTTATTATTTTCCGAAACTCTTTCTAAAAAGATGCTCTTACTTGGAAAGAATGATCTTCTTCGGACACTTCTGTGCACAGACGCCACAGCCTACGCACTTCTCCTGATCGATGTATGCCACATTGTCAATGACATGTACGGCATCATGCTCACAGTTCTTCTCACAAAGATGACATCCGATACATCCAACCGAACATGCCTTCATGACATCTTTACCCTTGTCCTTAGAACT
>CAVLBP010000047.1:0-17585 GCA_963661325.1 bacterium | reverse complement strand
GCAAATGATGGCAAGGTCTCAATTACGGGCATTGTCGCAGAGGGAAATGATGGAAAATTAAATACTATGTTTCAGTACCGAATTTCCCTACAGGCACCGGACGTAGAGTTTGCCTATATGCAGGCTGATGTAAAGATTGGTAATGGATCTGTGGGGTCTATGCCAGTCACATATGATGAAGCATCGGATACCTATTTCGCCTATGTGCTGAAAGAATATTATGGCACTTACCAGATTGTAGACCTTTATTTTCAGGATGCCAATGGTAAGACCTACCTCTTTTATAACGACCACTACCAGGGGGATTATAACTTGCCGAATGCAGAAGGCGTGGCAGTGGATATGAGCAGTGCGGATCTGGTCTTAATGCCTGCTTCCGGTAGGGTAGATACACAGAAGCCGACCATGCCTGCCAGTGCGATTTCTTGTGCGCAAAAAGAAGTCGCATTTGGTGATCCGATCATCTGGTATTTCAAACCACAGGATAATGGGGATATTGCAAACATCTTTGTAGAGTATGCCGTGAACGGCAGTTCAAACTGTACGTCACCGGCAATCTATGATGAGAGCAGGGGATGCTATTATGTGCAGACCGGAGATATTTTTAACAAAAAGTATGGTACTTATGAAATCGTCAAAGTCACCGTAACAGACACTTTTGCTAACCGGTTGGAAATCATTAACAGCCAATATTCTGATCTGGCAAATGTCTATGTGAGCGAAGGGGCAGTCATGGAAGCATTAGGTTCTTGTAATGTGACTGTCAAGAATGCATCCGGGATCGTGGATACGGAGGCACCGGTCATTGATACGTCCAGTATTCAGGTATCAGCAAAAAATATTGAGCGAAATGATCGTGTGACTTTATCCCTCAAGGTGACGGATGCCTCCGAAATCTCCAGCATATATCCTCTTATCAAGAGAGGAAAAGGTGAGATTTGTAATGTGGGAGGCATGGAGTATAATGCTACGACCGGTTGTTACGAGGTCGAGTTGTGGGAGACGACTTATTACGGAAAATGGGAATTGGAAAGGATTGATGTGCAGGATGTCTTTGGCAATTATGCCTGCTATGTCAATACAGCCTATTCCGGTTATCAGGAAGATAATTGGGAGTGGGCGCCAAGTACATGGGATGTCAAAAAGACAGATCTGTCCGGTGGCGATTTCTCGGTTGGTTTGAGAGACAAAGACAGTGGCATTTATGTCACCGGTGATGGCATGGATGATGATATGACGATCGATGTCACAGAAATGGACTGGTTTACCTGGCTCTTTTGGTTATTACATAAAAATCTGCTGAATGCAGTCAATAGTTTCTTTGATGTCGTTGTCGGCGGAGGCGGCTTTACCGGCTCTGTGGATATTAAGATTCCGGTCAAAGGGGCAAAAGACGGAGATAAGGTCATTATCAGGCACTTGAAGCATGATGGAAGCATTCAGGAAGACGAGGCTTATGTTGTGGATGGATATGCGGTAATGACGGTAACGGAGTTTTCTCCGTTTATGGTTGAGACTGTGGCAGATGGTACAGGCAGCGGTACGGGTGATACGACACCTTCCGATCCATCGGTGCAGGATCCGACACAGGCAAACTCGACGCCAAATACAGCAGGACAGACCAATACAGCGACGACCTCTCCTGCAACCGGAGAGCAGATGGCAGAGGGCTTTGGTATTGTTGTGATCTTGTGTCTTGCAGCAGTTGGTGTGATCTATATTCTGGGTAGAAGAAAAAAGAGTTGTGAATAATGTAGGCATTACATTATAGATAAATGGTAGTTAGGGGCTGCCGAAAAAGGAGGAAGCATATGAAAAAAGTGACAAAAAGGATTATGGCAGGCATATTTGCATTGGCGATGGTGCTGACGATGCTGCCACAGGTGACGGCGAAAGCAGCCGTGGACAATGAAGCGACGGTGGATCAACTTGAACTTCAAGCATTTCAGAAAGGGGAGAAAGAAGATGGCACAGATTCTCCTTTGATCGTTTGGCAGGACAAAAGATCCTGTTATGAAATCAAGATTGGGCGCACACTCAATTTCTGGGTAGGCTTGAAAGACTCTGATACCAATACGGTGAACAATGTCGATCAGGAAAAGTTGAAAGTCACATGTTCTGTAGATGGGATTTTTGACGCAAAATCTTTAGAACAGAAAACAAGTGGTAGAAGAACTGCAAGTAGTCCCAATATTTGCAGCGTAGGAACCAGTACAAGTGTGACCGGCAAAGCAGGAACAAAATTTACTATGGCTGTTTATTATGGTGACACAAAGTTATATGAAGCAGAGCATATGTTGGTAGATGAATATTCAGGCAATTCAGAGCCAATCACGAATGAAGTTCCGGCAGACAAATTAGAAGTTGATGCCGTTCAGTTTGAAAATGGAAGTACGCCAGAGCAGACAAAAGTGTATACGCTGAGTGATAGCGGTGTTCTTCTTGCTAATAAGGATGCTAGAGTTTGGATTAACGTCTATCATAAAAATAATAATGCACAAAAATATCAGATTGACTTGAGCAAATTGTCAATCACAAGTTCCAATGAGAAAGTACTGAAGATTGGTAATATAGGTAAGGGATATATGTCAGACAATAGCGAGGTGGAAGCCAGTGCGTTTGCATCCGCAGAAGTTACCGGCAAGGTGGGAGATACCGTAACACTTACTGTAACCTATGCCGGCAAAGAACTCTATAAACAGACTTTGACATTGTTAGACCGCATACCGCAGGCATATATTACCTATAGTGGACTGGGAATTACCTTAGAAAAGGATCACTTCTATACCAGAGATGAAGTGGTTGCAATGGTCAAAGATTATCTGACTTTTTATGATAATCATGAGAAGCAGATCAAGCCAGCATTAGTTCCATATACAGAAAATATCTCTAAAGAAGGTTATTATTGGGATTTGGATAGTGAAGGTTCGGCTACACGTTTTGTTGTTAATGGACAGACCTATGATTGGATCTATGACTCCATGAGTGATGCAGATTGGGACAGATACGATGTGTTCAACGAAAGTCTGGGAGATGAGAGCACTTACACTTATGAGAATGGCTTCTTGTTTGAAAAGACAGGAAGTTCCAAATTAACAGTAGAAATGGAATATCGTTCACAGTGGACAGATGATGAAACCGGGCAGACATGGTGGATTGCAAACGGAAATAAGGCGCAATCAGCAACAATCGATATCCCTGTTACAGTGGCGCCGAAAATCAATACCATCACCGCTGCTGGCGACAGTAATGTTACGATCTCAGGATCTGCTGATTACCTGCCGGATGGAGCCAAGTTCAGCATTTCCAGCATCAAGAGCGGAGATGTCTTTAACACGGTTAAGAGTTTGATCAAAAAGGCAATCGCATCTGTAAAGAACTGGGCAGTCTATGAAATGAATTTAAATGATGCAAACGGAGCAGAGATCCATCAGTTGGATGGCTATGTGCAGGTTGTTATGCCGATCCCGGAGGGACTCAGCGTTTCCGACAAGCAGACTCTGTGCGTATATCGTGTGGATGGTGATCAGATGATCGCCTGCGAGACGACCGTTAAGGATGGAAAGATCTGCTTCAATACAAACCACTTCAGCACCTATGTGGTAGCAGAAGTACCTACGGCAGCAGCAGACAGCACACAGGAGACGACATCACCAAAAACAGGTGAGAATATGTTGATCTTCCTCGGACTCATTGGCGCAGCAGTGTTAGGAGTATTTGCTAGCATTCTAGTGGTAGATAAAAAGCGCTCTTTGCGCTAAGATAGATATAATTTAACGAATTGGTAGAAATGAGGGCAATCTCCTGTGAGGGAATGCCCTCATTTTCGATTTTGCATTTTCAAATATTTGTCGCAAAAGTGTAGATTTTGCTATCTAAAGTAAGGTACAATATCAACTATAGATGTAAACGAAAAGGGGAGTCAGGGGATGTCGGGTACAAATGAGATCATCACAAATGCATATACATGGGTTCTGTTTGCATTGCAGAGTGTGAGTGCTTACTACTTTGCCATGTCGGATCAGAAGCCACGCATCCATAATTTTTATCTGGGAGCAACCATCACGACAGCCTATCTGTTGTTCAATCGTGTGATCAGCAATGTCATAAATGCCCATACCAATCATGTAGTGTATTTTGTAACAACCCTGCTTGTGGATATTATTGTCTTTTCCTTCTTGGGAGAGTGGGAAAGTTTTCACAAAAATGTAGGCTATGCGACGATCACATGGGTCATCTTTTATGCCAGTACGGTGGTGGCATCTTTTCTGGTGGAAGCCGTTTCGGGTGTCAATCTGATCGCCAGTAATAATCGTTCTGAGTTTAATGCGCTCTATGTTCTGGCAACACCGTTGGTTACCTTGCTTGCCATGATCATGTTTGAGATCGTCATCTGTATCATGCGCATACGAAACGGCAAGAGTCAGAGGTTTACGTCAGTGGTTTTACTTGGTGTGACCGGCTATCAGATCTTGCTGGTCTTCATCTTATATTACAATGCATCTGCCTATTCCATGGCTTCCATTACTTTTGCCATGGTTGTGGTCATCTTTACCATTCTTATGGATATTATCCTGCTGGCGCTTATGAATGAGATCGACCGTCAGCGTGAAAAAGAAGACCAATATCGCCTGCTAGAGGGATTGAGCCGACAGGAGTATTCGTATTATCAGGATAGACAAAAGAGCATGGAACAGATGCGGATGAAACGGCATGAGTATGTAAATCAACTGGCAATCCTATCAATGCAGTTGGAATGTAGTCAGGATAGCACAAAGGAGGAGAAAGAGTTGTGAGTTCATTATGGATGAGTGCATACACCTATGCGTGTTTTATTATTCAAACTTTCGTTGCATATTGGTTTATTATTTCTTTTCTAAAATCGCGGACAAAACATTTTATCACAGGAGCAACTGTATTTATGATTGCCTCATTGATCATAAGACAGGTTCTGCTGATCTTAAATCAAAATTTCCCAACTATTGTATATTTTATTACAGCATTTTTTGCATATCTCATTATGTTTGCAAGTACCGGTAAATGGGTGTCTTTTAAGAAGAATGTCGGGTGTGCTGTGATGACATATGTACTTACGATTAGTTGTACCGTATTTGCAACATGGCTCTGTGGCAATATTATTGGAGCCAATGTTATTGAACAAGGAAATCGATCAGATTATAACGAAGCATATGTTCTGATAACACCAATCATTACCTTGGTTATGATTATGACGTATCAAATTGCCGTCTGTATTGCGCGCATCCGACAGGGGAAAAGTAAACATTTTACAACACGAATGTTGATCGCCTTAACGCTGTACGAAGTCATACAGATCACCATACTGGTCTATAATGCGAAAACACCGACGACAGTATCCATTGCCCTAGCCCTTGGACTTTCCCTCTTATCCATGATCGTGGATCTGATCTTTCCCATCCTTCTGGATGAAATGGAACGCAGTGAGGCAAAGCGGGAGGAACAGATGATCCTAACCGAGATCAGCCGTCAGGAGAGTAAGCATTACCTATGGATGCGCCAGGAGATGGAAGAAGCGCGAACCAAGCGTCATGACTATGTGAATCTTTTAAATGTGGCGGAGAACATGGTGCGTATGAGTCAGGATGAAGAAAAAATGAGGGACAAGAGATGAGTAATTATAGATTAGCCATATGTGATGACGATCCTGCCCTGTGTCAGAGCCTGTCAGAAAAGATAGCGGCTCTCTATGACAATATTGATATTTCGACCTATCTGAACCCCGCGGATCTAGAGCGGCGCATCCAGAGCAAGGAGACAGAGGAACCGCAGATCCTGATCATGGATATCAAGTTTGATGGGGAAGATGGTATCAGTGCAGTCAAACGTATGCAGAAAAAGTATCATTTGATGAAAGTGATCTATCTGACCGGCTATATTGACTATGCCAGAGATATTTTTGAAACGGAACTGATCTATTTTCTGACAAAGCCGGTAGAGACAGAAAAGTTGCAGGAAGCCATCCGCCGGGCGATCGAGCATATTGACAGGGAACGCAAGGCAGAAGTGGTGGTGGAGAGCAATCGCAGGATTTACCGACTCATGCTTTCGACGATCCTTTATGTGGAGAGTGAACGCAGAACCTTGCATATTCATGCGATGGAAGAGGAGGTTTCCTGCCTGATCAAGATCGGAGATTTTCAGAAAGAATTGGGCGATGCTTTTTTGCGGTGCCACCAGTCCTATCTGGTAAATATGGAGCATATCAGCCGGCTGGATAAAAGCCAGATCGTGATGGATGATGGCAGGCACATTCCGGTCAGCAGGCGTTATGCGGAGGATATACGACAGCAATTCATGAACTATATGGGAAACCATTTGTATTAAAAGAGGGGGCACTATGCATAGCAGATCACAAAAACGATACCGTAATATTATCATATTGATTCTTGTATACCAGATTTTGAGTATTATTGTGTTTGCCATATTTGCGCAAAAGACATGGGTTTTACCGATCTTAGTAGCCGTCATGATCATTGTCAGTCTGATCGTTGACGGACTGCTCATTCATGCATACAAAGGTTCTAAGGATGCAGATCGTTTGGAACGACAGATCGCGCAGATCCAGACAAAGAGAGCGCAGGAGCAGATCTATGCCAAGCAGGCAGAGGAGAAATTGAGAAAACTGCAAGAGGAAGAAGCGGAGTTTGAGGAGAAGATCCGGCAGATCTCAGCGCGTGTGCAGGAAGGAAAAGACCTGCAGAATGTCACGGAGGAGATTGCAGAAGCGGGAGAAGATCTCAAGCGTATGCGCATTGATAAATACTGTCAGAACTCCATGATCAATACCATGCTGGTACTCAAGCGGCGGGAGGCTGAGGCGCGCCGGATCACTGTGCGCATTGCGGCCGAAGCACCGGAAGCAGTGGGGATGGATGACGTGGATCTTTGTAGTGTGATGGGAAATCTTTTGGACAATGCGATCGAGGCTTGTGATAAACTACCGGATGATAAGTGGATCGACATAAAGATCGGTATGCGGGCAGGCTATCTATTTGTGGTGGTGGAAAATCGCTTTGATGGCATTCTGCGGGAGAAAAATGGGGAATTGCTGACAACGAAGGCAGATGGCGAGAACCATGGATATGGTACAAAGATACTGCGCCAGATCGCCAGGAAATATCAGGGAGAAGCCAGTTTTACTACGGCAGAGGATGTCTTTACCGCCAGGATGATGCTGCAAATATGATGACTTTACCGTTATATAAGATTATGGTATTTTATATGCAAAGGAAGGTAATGCTATAGAGGCTATTTAGTAGGAGGCAGGCTACGATGGTAAAAATGGATCTTGGAAAATGCCTTGAATGATAATGAGATTATCAAGCAAAATTTATAATGTGGAAAATATGTGATGCTCCTACGAAAAAATCGTAGGAGCATTTTTTGGGATTTTTTTGGCAATCTACTGTCTAATATATGTAAGGCGAAAACGAAGGACGCTTCGCACACGCTTTATAAAAGCGCGCGAAAGGACTATGAAATGTCAAAGGTAGAAAATGAATATTTAATTGACCAGGCAAAGGGACGAGACCCGGATGCATTCACGGAATTGATGCAATTATACATGCAGGATATGTATCGCGTCGCACTTGCGATCCTGATGAATGATGAGGATGCGGCAGATGCCATACAAGATACGATCCTTGCCTGCTGGGAAAAGATACATACCTTGCGAAAACGGGAATTTTTTAAAACATGGCTGACACGGATCCTGATCAACAAATGTTATGACATCCGAAAGAAAAGGAGAAATTGCGTAGAACTGCAAGAATACGCAGAGCCCATCACAGAAGATAAAAGTGATCTGGAATTTCGGGAGGCACTGGCATCTTTGGATGAAAAATACCGCATCATCATGATCCTGTTTTACAGTCAGGGCTACCGGATCGATGAGATCGCGGATATGTTAAAACTCCCAAAGAGTACCGTACAGACAAGGCTGCAAAGGGGCAGAGAACGACTGGCGGTCTACTATCGCAAATATGGATAAGGGCAGCAATAGAGTGAAAAAGAAAGGAGACTAGGATGAATCGAAAGATAGAAGAAATCTTTACGGCAGAAGTGGAAGTACCGGATGTGGTACAGAAAAAAGCCGAGGAAGCCTTTTGCAGGATCAGAGCGAAAGGAGAAGCAGAAATGCCAAAGGATCACAAAATTGTAAAGTTCAAAAGAAGAAAATTGCAGGGGAAAGCAGCCGCCGTGGCGTGTATCTGCCTTCTGGCTGTAGGGGGCACCACCGTGGCTGCGGCAGCACATCATTATTGGAGCCGTGGTATGGAGGGACTCTTGCAGGCGACAGATGAGCAGCAGGCGAAACTGACAGATCAGGGACTGGCGACCAGTGTGGAGGAGGAGCCGGACCTAAAGGCTATGGCGGTGACACAAAACGGTGTGACCGTTACACCGACCCAGTTGATCGTGGATAAGTATATCGCTTATCTGACCTTTTCGGTGACAGGCTATGACCTGGAAGATGGAAAGGAGCCGGGCTTTGAAGATGTGCGCATAGATAACACAGAATTTAATGCCAGCAGTGGTTTTTATGATGGATTGATCGCAGGCGAGGATGGATTTGTGGTATATGCAGACGGCTCTCCTTATGAAGAGGATGCGGACGGCAGTATCATCGGTCACTATAAGGCGGACGATGGATCCCTGACCTATCAGATGCAGTTGCAGTTGAATGATCCAAGCGACACGATCAAGGGCAAGGAATTGAAAGTTTCCTTTAAAAATCTGGGAACCCTCTATAAGACAGAGTACACCGGTGTTATGACCGGAGAATGGGATTTTACCATTCCGCTGACCGGAAAGGATGTAGCCAAGACCTATCAGACAGCCCGGGAGATCGGCGATACCGGTATTGTGGTTGATTCGGTGGAAATTTCCCCAATCTCCATTCATCTGACCTATGATCTGACAAAGAAGGATAGCAAGGCAGACTTGGGCGAGGCAAATGAAGATAATGCGGTACCGACCTTCTTTGGGGTAAAATTAAAGGACGGCAGTCTTTTATATCCGCTGGCAAATGGCGGAAACTATGCCTATACGGATGACAGTCAGACCACTTATGGAAGCCTGTTTGCTCTGGACCGGGTGATCGAGGCAGATCAGGTGGAGGCGATCCTCTTACAGAAAAATTATCCTAAGACAGATGCAAATGGCGGGGCACATTATGAAGAAAGTGATTTCTTTGTAATTCCGCTACAATAATAGAACAAAGGAAGCCTTTACAAACATTGCAATTTCAGACGCCTTCGTATATCATAAAATTAGATTTTTATGGTATGCGGAGGCGTTCTTTTTATGGCAGATAATAATTGGGATGATTTGGGCGAAGAATTAAAAGATGCGGTCAATGACGCGATCAACAGTGGAGATTTTGGTGGTTTGGCAGGTTCTATTGGCGATATGGTCAATGGCGCACTCTACTCATTTAGCAAAGGGGTGTCTTACTCCGTGCGTGAGGCTACTCGTATGGTAAATGACATGAGCGCACGTCAGCGTGCCGATATGGCGGCAAGTCAGGGACTTCCTCTCTATGACAAGAGTCCAGCAAAGGCATCCTGTGTCCTGATGATGGCGATCGGCTATCCTCTTATGGGCCTTGGCATTTTCTTTTCTGCCGTGATGGCATTTGCATTTGGCCTTGCCGGATCCTATTTCCTGGCACCGCTGATCGTATTTCTTGCCATGGCAGTCGGCGGCACGGCACTGGGGATCGGTGGCACCAACAAGTTTAAAATGCTCAGCCGTTTTTCAAAATATACCTATCGCTTGGAGGAACATGCTTACATATCCGTGGAGGAACTGGCAAAAAAGGTTGGCAAATCTGTGGATTATACCATGAAGGACTTAGAGAAGATGATCGAACAGCATCTTTTTTATCAGGCACATCTGGATTATGACAACAAATATCTGATCTTGTCAGACCGCACCTATGAGCAGTATCAGATGGCGCGTGAGGACTTCCAAAAGGAGCAGGCAGAAAAGAAGGCAAAAGAGGCAGAGGAAGACAAGTTGCCGGAAGAATGCCGCAAACTCATTGCGGAGGGACAGCGGTATGTTTCCCATATCAGAGAGTGCAACGATGCCATTCCGGGCGAGGAGATCTCCCGCAAACTGGATAAGATGGAACAACTGGTGCAGCGTATTTTTGATGAAGTCAGGATCCACCCGGAGGTGGCAGGAGACCTGCACAAGATGATGGAATACTATCTGCCGATGACAGAAAAGTTATTAGACTCTTATCGTGAACTGGATGCACAGCCGGTAGCCGGTGAGAATGTGACAAAGACCAAGCATGAGATCGAAGATGCCGTAGATTCATTGAATGTGGCATTTGAAAAATTGCTGGATTCTTTATTCGCAGACCGGGCATGGGATATCTCTTCCGACATCGCGGTACTCAACACCATGTTGGCACAGGAAGGTCTGAAAGAAGACGATTTTTCAGCAAAAAATAGATCATAAATAAAAAGGACAAGGAGAAGATAGGACATGGGAGAAGAATTTAAGGATTTTACGACAACGCCTACGTTGACATTCGGAGAGACACCGGATACACAGGAATTGCCGAGCGCAGTCGCAGAGGAGACAGAGGTCGCAGCAGATCCGGCATTTAACGAGAACAATCTGACAGCAGAGGAAAAGAAGATGGTCGAAGACTTTTCACAGAAGATCGACCTGCACAACTCACAGGCTATCTTGCAGTATGGCGCAGGAACCCAGAAGAAGATGGCGGATTTTTCCGAAAATGCCCTGAAAAATGTACGCACCAAGGATATGGGCGAAGTCGGAGATATGTTATCCGGTCTGGTTGTAGAACTCAAGAGTTTTGAGATCACAGAGGAGGACAAGGGACTTTTCGGAATCTTCAAGAAGTCAGCCAACAAAGTGACCGGACTCAAGGCAAAATATGACAAGACCGAGACCAATGTCAACAATGTATGCCAGGCATTGGAAAAGCATCAGGTAACCCTGATGAAGGATATTGCACTTTTGGATAAGATGTATGATGCCAACCTTTCCTACTTCAAGGAATTGTCTATGTATATCATTGCCGGCAAGCAAAAGTTGGAAGAAGTCAGAAGTGGCGAACTGGCAGAAGCCAAGGCAAAGGCACAGGCAAGCAATCTGCCGGAAGATGCACAGGCAGCCAAGGATATCGAGGCTATGTGCGATCGTTTCGAGAAGAAACTGCATGATCTGGAACTGACCCGTATGATCTCGATCCAGACAGCACCGCAGATCCGTCTGGTACAGAACAATGACACCATGATGGCAGAAAAGATCCAGTCTACCTTGGTCAACACCATTCCGCTCTGGAAGAGCCAGATGGTACTTGCTCTTGGTATCGAGCATTCCAATCAGGCAGCCAAGGCGCAGCGCGAAGTGACCGATGTTACCAACGAACTGCTCAAGAAGAATGCTGACCTCCTAAAGACGGCATCTATCGAGACAGCCAAGGAGTCTGAGCGCGGTATCGTGGACATGGAGACATTACAGCACACCAATGAGACTTTGATCTCTACTTTTGACGAAGTTATGAAGATCCAGGAGGACGGACGTGCAAAGAGACAGGCGGCTGAGCAGGAAATGCAGCGTCTGGAGACAGAACTCAAGAACAAGATGCTGGAAGTTCGCGGATAAAGAGGAAAAAATGCTTACTGTTTTAAAAGTGATAGGAATTATTATCTTAGTTATTGTTGTACTTTATTTACTCATGATCATGCCGCGTATGGTAAACCGTCCGGATTTCACACCTTTTCAGGGGCGTTTGTACGCCCATCGCGGCTTACATGACAATGAGACCAATGCACCGGAAAATTCCCTGAACGCCTTTCAAAAGGCGGTGGATGCCGGATATGGGATCGAACTGGATGTGCAGTTGACTAAGGATGAGAAGATGGTCGTATGCCATGACTTCGACTTGAAGCGTATCTGTGGGGCAGATGTCAAGGTACGAGACCTGACATTTGAGGAGTTGCAGCAGTATCACATCTGCAAGTCTGACCAGACCATTCCGACCTTTGAGGAAGTCCTGCGCCTGATCGACGGCAAGGTGCCGCTCATCATTGAATACAAGGTGCCGGGCATGAACACAAAGGTCTGTGAAATGGCAGATGCTTTGTTACAGAACTATAAGGGTCTTTATTGTGTCGAATCTTTCCATCCTTTAGCCGTACTCTGGTATCGCCGTAACCGCAAAGAGATTGTGCGTGGTATCTTATCCGATTCCTACATAAAAGAGGGCATGACCGAGATGCCAAAGATTGTTTACGGCATTACCCATCATATGCTGGTCAATTTTCTGATCAGCCCGGATTTTATTGCCTACCATCATAAGTATTACAAGGATCTGTCGCGTACCTTATGCCGCAAACTTTATCATGCACCGGCAGTGGCATGGACGATCAAGAGCCAGCAGCAGTTGGAAGACCGCAAGGATGATTTTGATATCTTTATTTTTGACTCCTTCCTGCCAAAAGACGGACCAGTCTTTAAAAATTAGACAAAGATGAGCAAAAATTCCGACAGAAAAACAAAAAATTAAATAGCCTGCGAACGGTGGACTCCTATAATAAACTTATCGAATCAGAGAAATGACGCGTTTCGTTAGAGATAAGCAAAAAAGGAGACAAGTATGAAAGCAATCAGATTACGTTGTGAACAAATGGAAAATCCATTGGGGATTGATGTGCAGCATCCATGTCTTTCCTGGATCTGTCAGGAAGGCATTCGACAGACTGCCTATGAAGTTGAGGCAAAGACAGGGGAAGATGTCATATACAAGAGTGGCAAGGTAGCAAGCGATAGCATGAATGTCATGCTGGATGCAGATCTTGCAAGCAGACAGCAGGTTGTCTGGCATGTACGCCTGTGGGACGAAAAGGATGTCTGTGGCGAGTGGAGTCAGGATGCCCGCTTTGAAATGGGACTTACCCAGACTGACCAGTTTGCAGCCAAATGGATCAACCCGGAGGGACAGATCAATACGGATGAGATGCAGCCGGTTTCCTATCTGCGCAAGACCTTTACCTTTGACGGAGAAGTCAAGGATGCAAGAGCCTATGTCAGTGCGCATGGTATTTATGAGGTCAAGATCAATGGTAAGCGTGTGAGCGATTTTGTCCTTGCACCGGGCACATCTTCTTATGACAAGCAGATGCCATATCAGACCTATGATGTGACAGACCTTTTGGAAAACGGAGAAAATACCATTACCGCAGAAGTGGCAGATGGCTGGTATCGCAGTTATTCCGGCGTTGACGGAGACAGAAATCTTTTTGGTACAGAACTTGCCTTTTTCTTCCAATTAGAAAATGATGGACAAGTGATCTGCGCTACCGATGAGACTTGGGAGGCTTCTCAGGCAGGACCGCTCCGCCAGGCAGATATGCAGATGGGCGAGATCTATGATGCGAACCAGGAAGAGATTACAGACTGGCATAGTGTCAGCGTGGTCGATGCGGACAATACCTTATTCAAGGCGACCAACAGCGTCCCAATCCAAGAACATGAACATTTTGAGGGAAAGATCATCACGACACCAAACGGTGAGACTGTGATCGATTACGGACAGAATCTGGCAGGTTATATCTGCTTTAGTTTAGAGGCACATGAAGGCGACCGCCTTGTCTTGACGCATGGCGAGACATTAGATGAGAACGACAACTTTACGGCGGAGAACTTTCAGGATCGCAAGCGTCATAAGGGTGGCGGAACCGAGCAGAAGGTGACCTTTATCTGTAAAGAGGGAACGAATACCTATCATACCAAGTTTTCTATCTGGGGCTTCCAGTATGCCAAGGTAGAAACCGATATCGACTTGAGCACTGCGCATTTTGAGTCTATTGCTGTATATTCCGCTATGGAGCAGATCGGACATTTCTCCTGTGGTAATGCGGATGTCAACCAGTTGGTTCACAACAGTATCTGGAGCCAGAAGTCCAATTTCTGTGATGTGCCGACCGATTGCCCGACCAGAGAGCGTGCCGCATGGACAGGGGATGCCGGTGTGTTCGTAGATACCGGAATCTTCCTTGAGGACTGCTACAGCATCTTCCGCAAGTGGCTGGGCGAATGCCGCCTTATGCAGTATGATGACGGAAAACTGGCAAATATTGCGCCGCTGAACAGCAAGCCGAGTTTCTTCTCCGGATTACTTTCCGGTTCGACCGGTTGGGGAGATGCCAGCATCATCGTACCGTATGCGCTTTACAAGCGTTATGATGATGTGCGTATTTTGGAAGAAAATTACGACATGATGAAAAAGTGGTATGGTTTTCTGGAAGACCGTGCCAAGAAAAAGGACATCAAGAAGATCTTTAAGAAAAAGAGCCCATATCGCGATTATACGATCGAGACAGGTATCGACTATGGCGAGTGGTGCGAGCCGGGCGTAGACTCTGCATCCTTGATGGGAAAGACACCGGTAGACTCTGCCACTGCATATTTTGCACATTCCGGCAAGATGTTATCTGAGATCGCACAGATCTTAGGGCATGAGGACGAGGCAAAGCATTATGCAGAAGTTTCCGAGAAAGCAACCCTTGCTTTCCGTGATGCGGCAACAGAGAATGGCAGGATCACAGGCGAGCGTCAGGCACCGTATGTCAGAGCCATTGCCTTTGATCTTTTGACGGAGGAAAACAAAAAGCAGGCGGTCGAAGACCTGAATGCACTGGTAGTAAAGAATGATTATCATTTGAACACCGGTTTCCTGAGCACACCATTCCTTTGTCAGGTCTTGGCGGAGAACGGACACACCGATACGGCTTATCGTCTGCTCTTGCAGGATACGGCACCAAGTTGGCTTTATGAAGTGAAAAAGGGTGCCAATACGATCTGGGAGACATGGGATGGTATCAACGAAAAAGGAGAAGTGCATGCTTCCTTGAACCACTATTCTTATGGTGCTATCTGCGGCTGGCTTTTTGGCGGTGTTTGCGGAATCCACTTAGAGAATAAGCATGTTACCATCCATCCATACCCGGATGCATCCTTGGGTTATGCACATGCAGACTATATCTCTCCGGTCGGAAAGATCGTCAGTGATTGGAAGTATGAGGGAGATGCCATCCATTACACCTTTGAGATCCCGGCGAATGTGACAGCGGAGATCTGCTTAGAGGATGGACAGAAAGTGACCTTGGAAGCAGGAAAACATGAGATCGTATCAAAGTAAGATGCTTTGGCAGATCATAGGGAAAAGATAAGAAAAGGCTGTAGCGATCATGCTACAGCCTTACGTTTTGCTTACGGTATTCTCCCGGTGCGATCCCGGCGATCTTTTGGAAAGAGTCTGAAAAATAAGATCTGGAATTAAAGGATAATTCAATGCTGATATCCAAAATGCTCATATTGGTCGTACTGAGGAGTACCTTGGCGCGTTCGATCTTTTCACGCATGATGTATTCTGTGATCGTACAGCCCATTTCCTGCTTGAATTTGCGGGAAAAATAGTATTCGGAATAACCGGCACGCTCTGCCAGATCTCCGATGGAGAGTTTCTCATTGATATGCACACCGATATAGTCACAGCAATTCTTCACGATAGAAGAAATCCCTTCGGTCTGTTTGGACTCACAGACTTTTTTAAAATAGGTTTGCATGAGATCTTGTGATGCCTGGGTCAGGTCTTCAACAGAATTGGCATCCTCGATCCTCTGTCCGAAAAAGTCGCAAAGATCATAAGCGATGTCAGGGGAAACACCCCCTTCAATGGATGCGCGGGAAAGCAGTGTCAGAAGTACGAAATTACTGTTCTTATTGGCACGCAGGCTATCATTTGACTTGTGCTGTACTCCGGTGCTGAGGTGGGCGGAATTGGAAAAAGCCTTGAAAAAATCCGGGTTTCCGTCCTTAAATAATTGCAGGAAACGCTGCTCGGATGCCCAGATGCCATGGTGCTTATTGGCAGTCGGCGAAGGATTGGGCGTATCGACACTTCCTTTATTGAGCAGGCTGGTCACGCTACTTGTTTCAATGACCGAACCTGTCGAAAGATAGTGCAGCTGCACCGCATAATTTACTAAAAGATTGCTGGCGACGATCGGCAGATCTGTCAGTGTCTTGGAGACCGTTGCCTTGGTCTTGATGGATAAATGACGTTCATCCATCTTTTTCACCAGTTCATTGTAGGAATTTTCCCCGGTAAAGGTCGGACCTAAAATGTGGATGGCATCAATGCTGCCATCTTCCGCCGGTGCAATGTCGACCAGCCAGGCGATGTTAAAAAAAGAATAGATGATCCGCGGCTGGTAAGGCGGCTGGATCATGGGGATAAGCGGTGCTACCTGGATCTGGAACAAGGCATCAAAGCCCTGGTAATCATCCTCGGGATAAGAGGTGTAGACCAGTTGCATATCCTTATTATAAGTCCATGCAAGCAGGCGGTCTGTATGTAAGAGCAGATCCATATAGGCGTGTATTCTGTCTTGCTGGTTCATGCATTATTCCTCACATAAAAAGTCCGCGAGTACCGCGTAATCTGCGTCATTATTGCAGCGGATAGTACCATTTTCCAGAATGGATCCCTGTCCTGCAATGGAGCAGAAGACATACTGGCTCAGGGTAGATGCGAGATTTAAGACATCACCTTCGTTGGAATCAAAAAAAACATCATCCTCACAGGATTTTACAGCGATCAAAAACTTTGCCAGATCGGCATCTTTTTTCAATTTCTTCATAGTAATTGCATCCTTTCGTGAATTCAAATTTGTATTTATCCTACCACAAAAGCAGAAATTCGTGAACAAAAAGTTGACGAAAAATCTAAAAGAAAAGACAAAATCTGGTCGAATGATTGCAAAAAGGGCAGTAGAATAAGACTTGTGAAAAGAGAAGATTTCATACTGATAAAAGATATGGAGGAAAAGGAATATGGCAGTAACAAAGGCAATACAGCAGTTTCAGTTGCGTACCGTGATCGGTACGGAGGCAAAGGCGAAAGAGACTTTGCGCCTGATGGAAGAGGCAGGATATGATGGTATTGAACTCTGTAGTTATATGATAAAGCATATGTCACTTACCATCCGGGCGATCACCCGCCTTGCAGGTATGCCGATGGGAAAGAGTGGCAATCTGGACTGGCACGCCCTCTTGGCAGATACCAATTTAAAGGTGGTCAGCATCCATCAGGATCTGGGAACCGTCAAACGTGTGCCGGAGGAAGTCATCGCAGAGGCCAAGTCTTATGGCACCAAGTATGTTGTCATCACAGGCATGCATCATTTTGATTATTCCGATAAAGAAGCCGTAGATGGTCTGATCGCAGATCTCAATGCCTGCGGCAAACGTCTGAAAGAAGATGGCATAGAACTGCTCTACCACAATCACAACTGTGAGTTCCGCAAGATCGACGGCGTGACCGCTTATGACCGCATCATTGAAAATACGGATCCGGAATATGTCAATTTTGAGTTTGATTCTTACTGGCCGACAGAGGCGGGGGTAAATACCGTAGACCTCATGCGCCGTCTGGGAAGCCGTATCAAGTTGTATCATATCAATGACAGAGGAAGCCGGGTGGAGGGCAAGAC
>CAVLBP010000046.1:3837-17635 GCA_963661325.1 bacterium | reverse complement strand
GAGCATCTGCCTTACAAGCAGAGGGTCATAGGTTCGAGCCCTATAGGTCCCATTCCAACACTTTAATATGGCGAGGTGGCTCAACTGGCTAGAGCGTCCGGTTCATACCCGGGAGGTTGAGAGTTCGAGTCTCTCCCTCGCTACTGAATGAAGCCTTGATCCTTTGGATTGAGGCTTTTTTGTATCATATTCTTTTTTATTGAAAAGCGGCTTATTGGTATGGTATCATATAAGGTAGTTTTGATTTTGAAGATCATGTTATATTTTACCGGCAAAGACCGTAGAATAGGAGGAAAAGACCTATGCGGATTGGAACAGGTTATGATGTGCATAAGTTAGTGGAAGGTCGTAAGTTGATCTTAGGTGGTGTAGAAGTGCCGCATACGCTTGGCTTATTGGGACATTCGGATGCGGATGTGCTATTACATGCGATCATGGATGCCATCCTTGGCGCGGCAGGACTGGGAGATATCGGTAAGCATTTCCCGGATACGGATGAGGCGTATCGCGGTATCTCATCGATGAAGTTATTGGAACATGTAGCTGCTTTGATCGCAGATAAGGGCTATGTGGTCGGCAATATCGATGCCACAGTGATCGCACAGAAGCCGAAACTGCGTCCTTACATCGGACAGATGGAGGAAAATGTGGCAAGCGTGCTTGGTATTTCTGTGGATCAGGTCAATATCAAGGCAACGACCGAGGAAGGTTTGGGATTTACCGGAAGAGAAGAAGGCATTTCTTCTCAGGCAGTCTGTTTGTTGGAATCTTTTTATGAAAGCAGCGTAGCCGTTGCGGATTCAGCGAATCGATGTTCGTCCTGTCAGGGATGTAGCAAAGAATTTTAAAAAGAGGATAGACAAAGAGGTTTTTAGTCATGTTTAAACATATAAAAGAAGAATTTGCGGTCATTCAGGAGAGAGATCCTTCCATCAAAAGTCCTATGGAAGTGATCCTGTATCCGAGTTTTAAGGTTATGATCAGTTACCGCAGGGCGCACAAGTTGTATCTGAAAGGTCATTATTTCTGGGCAAGATGGATTTCCCAGCGTGCAGCCAGAAGGACCGGGATCGAGATCCATCCGGGAGCAACGATCGGCAAGGGATTTTTCATCGATCATGGTACAGGAGTCATTATTGGAGAGACCACGATCATTGGAGACAATGTTACCTTATATCAGGGAGTGACCTTAGGCGGAACCGGCAAGGAGACAGGCAAGCGTCATCCGACCTTAGAGGATAATGTTATGGTCAGCGCCGGTGCCAAGGTCATCGGTTCCTTTACCGTAGGCAAGAATTCCAAGATCGGTGCAGGAAGTGTCGTGATCGAGGAAGTGCCGCCAAACTGTACCGTTGTTGGTGTGCCGGGACATATCGTCAAGCAGAATAACGTCAAGGTGCCGACCAGCGACATGGATCAGATCCATTTACCGGATCCGGTGCAGGAAGACATCAAGGTCTTACAGCAGGAAAATTCAGAACTGGTCAACCGTGTATTGCAGTTGGAAAATGAAATACGCAGTTTAAAGAAATAAGAACATAAGGAGAATTTCATGAAGATCTATAATACATTATCAAAGAAAAAAGAAGAATTTGTACCGATCGAAGAGGGCAAGATCCGTATGTATGTCTGTGGTCCGACGGTCTACAATTACATTCATATCGGTAATGCAAGACCTATGATCGTTTTTGACACGGTACGCCGTTATTTAGAGTTTATCGGCTATGATGTCAACTATGTTTCCAACTTTACGGATGTGGATGACAAGATCATCAAAAAGGCGATCGAGGAAGGTTCCACAGCAGAAGAAGTGTCAAAGCGCTATATCGCAGAGTGCAAAAAAGATATGGCAGATATGAATGTCATGCCGGCAACGACTCATCCGCTGGCAACCGAGGAGATCGGGGGCATGATCCAGATGATCTCTACCCTGATCGAAAAAGGCTATGCCTATGTGGTATCCGATGGAACCGTATATTACCGCACACGCAAGTTTGCTGACTATGGCAAACTTTCCCATAAAAATCTGGACGATCTGGAAGCCGGACACAGAAGTATCAAGGTGGTCGGAGATGAAAAGGAAGATGACTTTGACTTTGTGCTCTGGAAACCGAAAAAGGATGGCGAGCCATATTGGGAGTCTCCGTGGTGTGACGGTCGTCCGGGCTGGCATATCGAGTGCTCTGTTATGGCAAAGCACTATCTGGGCGATGAGATCGATATCCATGCCGGTGGCGAAGACCTGATCTTCCCACACCATGAAAACGAGATCGCACAGAGCGAGGCGGCTAATGGTGTAGAATTTTCAAAATACTGGATGCACAATGGTTTTCTTAATATCGACAACAAAAAGATGAGCAAGTCTCTGGGCAATTTCTTTACCGTAAGAGAGATCGGCGAAAAATATGATCTGCAGGTTCTGCGCTTCTTTATGTTGCAGGCACATTACCGCAGTCCACTCAACTTCAGTGCTGAACTGATGGAAGCAGCCAAGAATGGTCTGGAGCGTATCCGTACCGCAGCATCCAATCTGCAATTTTTAGCAGATCATGCAGAGGCTGAGGCATTTTTTGATGGCGAGGAAGAAAAGGTTGCAGAGGCAAAGACCTATGTAGACAAGTTCAAGGCTGCCATGGAAGATGACTTTAACACGGCAGATGCGATCTCTGCTATCTTTGAACTGGTAAAATATGCAAATCAGAAAGCAGACGGATCTTCTTCCAAGGCATATGTGCAGGCGCTTTTGGATGAGTTAAAGACTCTTTGCGATGTACTCGGTATTATCGTAGAGACCAAAGAAGAAATGCTGGATTCTGACATTGAGGCTATGATCGAGGAACGTCAGCAGGCAAGAAAGAACCGCGATTTTGCCAGAGCAGATGCCATCCGTGACGAACTTTTGGCAAAGGGCATTGTACTGGAAGATACCAGAGAAGGGGTAAAATGGAAAAAAGCCTAAATCAAGAGATCAAAGATAAATTTGCGATCGCTGACGTTGATATCCGTACCTACTCGCCGCTGACGCTGGCTTATATCGGGGACGGGATCTTTGATGTGATCATCCGCTCCATTGTGGTTGGCAGGGGCAATACGCCGGTCAACCAGCTGCATCACAAGACCAGCCATGTCGTCAAGGCACATTCGCAGGCAATCATGGCAGAGGCATTGATGGATGTGCTGACGGATACGGAAAAGGATGTTTACCGCAGAGGCCGCAATGCCAAGTCCCACACCATGGCAAAGAATGCAACGGTGACGGACTACCGCAGTGCTACGGGATTTGAGGCATTGATGGGCTATCTCTATCTGACGGATCAGATGGAGCGCATGATGGAAGTGGTCAGCATCGGGCTGGAACGCTGTCATTTATTATAAGCAGGAAAGGATAAAGAATGGAAGAGACACAAAGCCTTACGATAGAGGGAAGAAATGCCGTATTGGAGGCATTTCGTTCAGGCAAGACCATAGACAAGTTGTTTCTCTTGGATGGCTGCATGGACGGACCGATCAAGACGATCCACAGAGAGGCAAAAAAACACGATACGATCATTTCTTATGTGACAAAGGAGCGGCTGGATCAGATCTCCGAGACCGGGAAGCATCAGGGTGTGATCGCCTATGCGGCAGCCTATACCTATGCAAGTATAGACGATATGTTACAAAAGGCAAAAGATGCCGGCGAAGATCCTTTTTTGATCTTTTTGGATAATGTGGAAGATCCTCACAATCTGGGAGCCATCATCCGTACTGCAAATCTGGCAGGTGCGCATGGGGTTGTGATTCCCAAAAGACGTGCGGTCGGGCTTACGGCAACCGTGGCAAAGGCAAGTGCCGGAGCCATCAATTATACACCGGTCGCAAAGGTGACTAATCTGTCCCAGACGATCGAGGCACTCAAACAGGAAGGTATGTGGTTTGTCTGCGCAGATATGGGTGGTCAGGCTATGTATGATCTGAATCTGACAGGACCGATCGGCCTTGTGATGGGAAATGAGGGAAGTGGTGTCAGTGACCTTGTGAAAAAGCATTGCGATTTTGTGGCATCCATCCCAATGAAAGGGGATATTGACTCCCTGAATGTTTCTGTGGCAACAGGCGTGCTGACGTATGAGATCGTGCGCCAGCGGCTTTTGAAAAAATAGGGGAGCCCATGGACAGATATGACGAAATGACAGATGAAGCCCTGGTGGCTGCTTATCGCGCAGGCGATTTTGCTGCCATGGAGCATCTGTGCAAAAAATATCAAAAAGTGGTCTCTGCCTATGGCAAAAAATTTTTCATCAAGGGCAGTGAGGAACAGGATGTCGTGCAGGAGGGCATGGTCGGTCTTTTCAAGGCCATTCAGGATTATGACCCGCAGACGCAAGTGAGTTTTTCACATTTTGCCAGACTTTGCATCAGCCGGCAGATCTACAAGGCGATCGAGGCGGCTGACCGCAAGAAAAACCAGCCACTCAATTCCTATGTGTCGATCTTTGATACGGAGGATGAGGAGAGTCCAAACCGCCAGATCATCGAGAATATCCTGGCGGATGATGTGCAGAATCCGGAAAATGTATGGATCGATGCGGAAAAGACAGAGCAGATTGTAGAACAGATCATCAAAAATCTGAGCAAGATGGAGTTGGAAGTCTTTTTTTACATGGTACAGGGGCTGGACTATCATACGATCGCCGTAAAGATGGACAAGACAGAAAAGAATATTGATAACGCTATCCAGAGGATTCGACAAAAAGTTCGTCGCATTTTGGCATAATATGTATGATGTCAGGGGTGCGATGAATTTTTTTGTTGCGCTTTGCGACAACTGATGATAGAATTCATGTGGGAGTTAATTAATAATGTTAAATAAAATTTTAGAACACAAAACGGAAGAATTGCCGTCATTGGAGCGTTTTAAGATGCTCGGATCCAAGGTGGTAGGTGAGATGAAAAAGCCGGTGCTTGCCAGTTTTAACCTGCGAAACCTCAAATATTTTAATGAGATTTACGGCACACAAAAAGGGGACTGGCTGATCACACTTATGGTGGATTATTTTTGCCGGGAAAACAAAAAGAGTATTTTGGGAAGCATGAGCTATGTGGATCATTTATTAGTTCTCTGTGAGGCGGGCGAGGATAGCGATGAGGAGATCTTGACTTTTTATCAGGATATTGCAGACCGCTTCTTAGAGAGAGTCAGTGAGCATTATGACCGCGTCAGGATCCACGTGGAGTGCGGTCTGTATGTCATGCAGCCGGGAGACAGTTTTATCTATGCTCAGGACAACGCCCGCTATGCGCGTAGGAGTATCCGGCATAGTTATTCTAATACGGTGGCTTTTTATTCAGAAGATCTGCGTCGCAGATCCATAAAGAAGGCGAGTATTATTCCGAATTTTGAGCACGCGATCGATACGGATGGGATTCAGGTATACTTACAGCCAAAATGTTCTGCCAAGAATGACTGTATCATCGGTGCGGAGGCGCTGTCGCGTTTTTGTGACGAGGATGGCGAGATTTTGTCACCGGCAATCTATGTGCCAATCTTAGAGCAGGCGGGGATTGTTTCCAGACTGGATTATCAGGTTCTGGTAAAATGTGTGGATCTTCTTTGTAAGTGGCAGAATGATGGGCACGACCTTTTTCCGATCTCAGTGAATCTGTCTCGGGTGGATCTGATTGAGGATCGCTTCATTGAATTGCTGGATCGTCTGGTAGAAGAGGCGGGATTGGACAAACAATACATAGAATTCGAACTGACGGAGACTGTTCTTGTCGAGGATCCGGATATGATTATTGAAAAGTTAAACCATCTTCGGGAAAAGGGATATCGGATTGCCTTGGATGATTTTGGATCCGGCTACAATTCCCTATATGTGCTGGGAAGAGTCCCTGCAAATGTGATCAAGTTCGACCGAGGATTTGTTTTACATTCCATCCAAAATCAGATGGGGATGACCATTCTTTCCAATCTGGTCAATACATTTAAGGAGATCGAGTTTGAGGTCTTGTGCGAAGGGGTAGAGACCGAGGAAGAAAAACAGAAGATCGTCTCCTGCGGTTGTGATGTCATCCAGGGATATTTGTATGACAAGCCACTTTGTATCGATGATTTTGAAAAGAAATATATTTATGCATAAAAAGCGCAAAAGATAGCATAAGATAAAGATCGAAGTTAGGACCGTTGTAAGGAAGTTGCCTTACAACGGTTTTTTTACGCATTCTTCTTTACATCCGTGATGGCAAGCAGGCGGAAGTATGCCATGAAAGCGGATACGACCTGACTGCAAAGGACACCGAGCAAAAAGGCACGGAAGCCGTAAAGCGGGATGCCAAAGAAGATAAAGGCAAGGCGGATCAGGGCACCGGTCATACTGTTAAAGAAGGTATCTTTAACATTGCCCAGTCCGTTTAAGATGCTGTTCATGGTCGTGCCGAGAAAGAGGAATGGACACAACCAGGACAGGGTGCGGATATAAATGCCGGCGACTTCGTTTGCAAATATTTTCTGCCCGATAAAGGGACTGAAAAAATAAAAGAAAAAGGAGCATACGAAGCCTAAGAACATACAGAGAAAAAAGCCGACTGTGATGGAATGGCGGATATAATAGTCCCTGCCGTCTTCCTTAGCACGCGAGATCGAGGGCAGGAGCATGACCGCGATGGAGTTGGAGAGAACCGTCGGGAAAAAGATCATGGGCAGAGCCATACCGCTGTAGATGCCGTAGATGCTGAGGGACTGGGTGTCGGTCAGCCCGAATTGCACCAGATAAAGTGGGATCATGATATTCTCAATGCCATGTAAGACGGTAAGGAGCAGGCGGGTGGCGGTCAGAGGACAAGCCATGGAAAAAAGATCCTTACAGGTGCTGCCAAACTGCCTGTTTGATTTTTGCCTGATCTGCTTTTTACTTAGAGACAGGAGGCTCAGGTAATAAAAAGTCGCTGCAATCTCACCTAGGAGAAGTCCTAGCATGGCGTGAAATTTGGTAAAGATCAGACCGCTTTGTGTGGTGATATAGTAGATGCCCATAACGCTGCCGATGCGCACCACTTGTTCAATGCATTGTCCGATGGATGGGATCTTTGATTTTTGCAGACCATAGTAATAACCGTTGATACAGCCATGGATGCATTCCAGGGGGATGCATAGGATGAGTGGATAGAGCAGCGTCTTTATGGATGGCTCATGAAAAATCCCGGTCGCGATCCTCCTTGCAAAGAGCAGACAGGGGATGCAAAAGATGGCACTCAGGGCAAGGGAGAGGAGCATTCCTACAGCCAGATAGGATTTTTCCCTGCTATCTTTGGCAGAGGCACTTTTGGCGACAAAGCGGGAGATGGCAGTATGGATGCCGGAGTTGGCGAAGGCTATTCCTACTGCTAAGAGGGGCATTGCCAGTTGGTAAAGTCCCAGTTCTTTTGCACCGATGGCGCGTGATAAAAAGATCTTATAATAAAAGCCTAAAAGACGGCAGAAAAGCCCGGTAATTGTAAGAAGTAATGCACCAGAATAGACGGGGTGAGTATTTTTTCGCAAGAGATTTCCATCCCAAAAACATTTTTAACATTATATGTAAGAATTTGGTTGACAGAACAAAATGGGAATGCTAGTATATCAATATCCTAGTAAAAGGGTAGGAAATAAAACGAGGTGAACACTATGAAAGAATTTGTTTATTTGGACAATGCGGCTACGACAAAAGTCAGACCGGAAGTTGTGGAAGCGATGCTTCCTTATTTTACAGAGATTTATGGCAATGCATCTGCCGTTTATGATTTTGGACAGAAGTGTAAGCAGGCGATCGAAGATGCCAGAGAGACGATCGGGGCATCCATCGGCACCAAGGCTTCCAACATATATTTTACCGCAGGCGGTAGTGAGTCAGACAACTGGGCATTAAAGGGCGTTGCAGAGGCTTACAAAGATAAAGGCAAACATATCATCACGACCAAGATTGAGCATCATGCTATCCTGCATACCTGTGCTTATCTGGAGCAGCAGGGCTATGAAGTGACCTATCTGGATGTAGATGCGGATGGTCTGGTCTCACCGGAGGATGTCAAGAAGGCGATCCGTCCGGACACTATTTTGATCTCTGTGATGTTTGCAAACAACGAGATCGGAACCATCGAGCCGATCGAGGAGATTGGTGCCATTGCACATGAACATGGCATTTTATTCCATACAGATGCTGTACAGGCATATGCACAGGTGCCGATCGATGTGGAAAAGATGCACATCGACCTTCTGAGTGCCAGCGGACACAAGTTGAACGGACCAAAGGGTATCGGTTTCCTTTACATTCGTCAGGGACTCAAATTAAAATCCTTTATCCATGGCGGCGCACAGGAAAGAAAGCGTCGTGCAGGAACGGAAAATGTGCCGGGCATCGTAGGACTTGGCAAGGCGGTAGAGATCGCTATGGCAACCATGGACGAGCGTATCAAAAAGGAAAGCGAACTTCGTGACTACCTGATCGCAAGAGTAGAAGAGGAGATCCCATTTGCAAAATTAAACGGACACAGAGTCAAGAGACTGCCAAACAACATCAACTTCTGCTTCCGCTTTATCGAGGGCGAATCTATGCTGATCATGCTGGATATGGCTGGCATCTGTGGATCATCAGGATCTGCATGTACCTCAGGATCCCTGGATCCGTCCCATGTCCTTCTGGCGATCGGTCTGCCACATGAGATCGCACACGGATCCCTTCGTCTGACTTTGAGTGATGAGATCACCAAGGAACAGTTGGATTATGTTGTAGATCATTTGAAAGAAATTGTTGCCAAACTTCGCAGTATGTCACCACTTTATGAGGACTATGCGAAAAAACATTTGTCATAAGTATTTAAAACGGAGGAAAAATTATGTATAGTGAAAAGGTAATGGATCATTTTCAGAATCCAAGAAATGTCGGAGAGATGGAAAATCCGAGTGGTGTAGGTACGGTTGGTAACGCTAAGTGTGGCGATATCATGAGAATGTATCTGGATATTGACGAAAATGGTATTATAAAAGAAGCAAAGTTCAAGACATTTGGCTGTGGCGCAGCAGTGGCAACCAGCAGTATGGCAACCGAACTCGTTGCAGGAAAGACAGTGCAGGAAGCCTTGGAAGTTACCAACAAGGCAGTTATGGAGGCTCTGGACGGACTTCCACCTGTAAAGGTTCACTGTTCCCTTTTGGCAGAGCAGGCTATTCATGCAGCACTCTGGGATTATGCGCAGAAAAATGGCATCAAGATCGAGGGCTTGGAGCCACCAGTCAATGATATCGAGGAACTGGAAGAAGAGGAAGAATACTAATTGAAACAAAAAGTAGTTGTTGGTATGTCCGGAGGGGTAGACTCCTCCGTGGCGGCATATCTTTTAAAAGAACAGGGCTATGATGTGATCGGCGTGACCATGCAGATCTGGCAGGATGAAGATGAATTTGTGCAGGAGGAAAATGGCGGCTGCTGTGGGCTTTCTGCGGTAGATGACGCCAGACGCGTGGCTGCAAGGCTGGAGATTCCTTATTATGTGATGAATTTCAAATCAGAGTTCAAGCATAAGGTCATGGATTATTTCGTGGAGGAATATTTACAGGGGCGTACCCCCAATCCTTGCAATGCCTGCAACCGCTATGTCAAGTGGGAGGCACTTTTAGACCGTGCACTCTCTATTGGTGCCGATTATATCGCGACCGGTCATTATGCCAGGATTGCCCAACTGCCCAATGGAAGATATGCGATCACCAACTCTGTGACGGCTGCCAAGGATCAGACTTATGCGCTTTATAACCTGACCCAGGAACAACTGTTGCATACACTGATGCCGGTCGGTGCCTATCACAAGGATCAGATCCGGCAGATCGCGGAAGATCTGGGACTTCCGGTGGCGCACAAAAAGGACAGTCAGGATATCTGTTTTATACCGGATAATGACTATGCATCCTTTATTGATGAGGCAGCACCGGATCGCGTGCCGGGACCGGGAGATTTTGTCCTGAGTGACGGGACAGTCGTAGGCAGGCATGAGGGCATTACGCATTATACGATCGGACAGCGCAGGGGACTTGGCGTTTCCGTTGGCAAGCGCATTTTTGTCAAGGAGATCGATGCGAAAAATAACCGTGTTGTTCTGGGCGATGATGACGATGTCTTTACGGATCATCTGGTCGCAGACCAGATCAACTGCATGGCTGTGCCAGAATTTTTGGACGGACAGGAATTTCTTGCTAAGATCCGTTATTCCCACAAGGGAACCAAGTGCCATGTGAAAATGCTTGCAGACGGACAGATGCGGCTGGATTTTGAAGAACCGGTACGCGCGGTCACACCGGGGCAGGCAGTTGTCCTTTATGATGGAAATTATGTTGCCGGAGGCGGCACGATCGTTCGATAGAGACTATATTAGAAATCAGAGAGCCATCTCATTACGAGATGGCTCTTTTTGTGCTTGGTGCGAAAATGTGCAAAAGCATTTTTACATGCTGGAAAATCAGTAGATGCTATGTGGATGCGGCACGCGGTGGAGATAGACCATATATTCGTCAATTCCACAGGAGGCAAGAAAACCCGGCAGACGGTCAAAGCCTAATGCAATATCACTCGGCTTGTGCGCATCTGCGCCGATCGTGATCAGTTTTCCACCGAGTTCATGATAGCGCTTTAGGATCTGCGGGCATGGATTTGGTACAGAAAGCCCACAGCGGAAGGCACCGGTGTTGACTTCCAATGCAATGTCATGCGCAATGAGAAAACGCAGGATATCATCGACCAGAGAGGCATATGGCGTATAAGTGTCATAAGGTTTGGAAGGATCCTGCGGTCCATAGCGAAAGACATAGTCCAGATGTCCCAGGGCATCAAAATCGTGAAATGCCTTCAGATTTTCATAGACGGCCTGGTAATATTCTGTATAGGCTTCCGCAGGATCGCGCCCCTCAAAATAAACAGGGTAGTAAGGATCTCGCGTATGCACGACATGGACAGAGCCGATGACATAGTCAAAGGCATAGGATGCAAGCAGGTCGGCATGTTTTTTTGCAAGATGCGGTTGCAGACCCAGTTCCAAGCCATGGAGTACAAAGAAAGGTGCAGCATCTTTTTGGATAGTCTGCATGGCTTTTTCGTAAGTATCCAGATCCAGATCAAAAAGATGTGGTTCCTCCTTGTAATCTAAATCTAAGTGGTCTGTAAACGTAATGCCGGACAGTCCCATCTGTCTGGCTTTTTCTATCATATCCAAAGGATCCGCCTGGCTGTCACCGGAAAAATGACAGTGCATGTGATTGTCCCAAAGTTTCATTGGCAAAGTACCTCCATTCACTTACCAATTATAGAAAAATGTCGCATAAAATGCAATCAATCCGCAAAATGTCAGGACAGAGGAAAAATCTTAGTGAAAAAATTATCAAACTTTGTTTTTGGGGTTGAAATGTAGGTAGAAATTGGTTAAAATGAAGTTAGTTTGGGAATGTTATTCCCTAGACATAGTATTTTTAAATCTTAGGAGGAATTTAAAATGGCAGTAAGAGTAGCGATTAATGGATTCGGCCGTATCGGTCGTCTTGCATTCAGACAGATGTTTGGAGCAGAAGGATATGAAGTAGTTGCAATCAACGACTTGACAAGCCCAAAGATGTTAGCACATCTGTTAAAGTATGATTCATCACAGGGTAAGTATGCTTTGGCTGATACAGTATCTGCTGGAGAAGACTCTATCACAGTTGATGGCAAGGAAATCAAGATCTACGCTTTCCCAGATGCAAATAATTGCCCATGGGGTGAATTAAAGGTAGACGTAGTATTAGAGTGTTCTGGTTTCTACACAAGCAAGGAAAAGGCACAGGCTCATATCAATGCTGGTGCTCGTAAGGTTGTTATTTCTGCACCTGCAGGAAATGATCTTCCTACAATCGTTTACAATGTAAACCATAAGACATTGACTCCAGATGACAAGATTATCTCAGCAGCTTCTTGTACAACAAACTGCTTGGCACCAATGGCTAAGGCTCTTAATGATGCTTTCGGTATCAAGTCTGGTATCATGAGCACAATCCACTCATACACAGGTGATCAGATGACACTTGATGGACCACAGAGAAAGGGTGACCTTAGAAGATCTCGTGCAGCTGCAGTTAATATCGTACCTAACTCAACAGGTGCTGCAAAGGCAATCGGTCTTGTAATCCCAGAGTTGAACGGCAAGTTGATCGGATCTGCACAGCGTGTTCCATGCCCAACAGGTTCTACAACAATCCTTGTTGCTACTGTTGAGAAGTCTTGCACAGTTGAAGAGATCAACGCAGCAATGAAGGCAGCAGCTACAGAGTCATTCGGATACAATGAGGATGAGATCGTTTCTTCTGATATCATCGGAAGCACATATGGTTCAATCTTCGATGCTACACAGACAATGGTTGGAGAAGACAACTTAGTACAGGTTGTTTCTTGGTATGACAATGAGAACAGTTACACATCTCAGATGGTTCGTACAATCAAGTACTTCTCTGAGTTAGCATAATTTGATTTTGCGCTATTTCATCATCTGCTGCGTTATTGTTACTTTGCAGTGCCGAGCACAGCGTCAGCAACAATGCCTTGCATATGATTGAAATATCCCAAAATTGGTAAATTAGCCAACATGGGGTCCGGTCGTTGGGACCGGGCCTCTTTTTTATTAAAAGAGTGGAGGATTTAATCATGGGATTAAATAAAAAATCAATCGATGACATCAATGTAAAGGGACTGCGTGTTCTTTGCAGATGCGACTTCAATGTGCCTCTTATTGATGGCAAGATCACAGATGAGAACCGTCTGGTACAGGCACTTCCTACCATCAAGAAACTGGTTGCTGACGGTGGCAAGGTGATCCTTTGTTCACATCTTGGCAAGCCAAAGGGAGAGCCGGTTCCGGAACTTTCTTTAGCACCGGTTGCTAAGAGACTTACAGAACTCTTAGGACAGGAAGTAAAATTCGCAGCAGATCCGGAAGTTGTAGGACCAAACGCTAAGGCTGCTGTAGAAGCAATGAAAGATGGCGACGTCATCTTACTTGAGAACACAAGATATCGTGCAGAGGAGACCAAGAACGGAGACGAGTTCTCTAAGGATCTGGCATCCCTTTGCGATGTATTTGTAAATGACGCATTCGGTACAGCCCACAGAGCACATTGCTCAAATGTTGGTGTGACAAAGTATGTTGACACTGCTGTTGTTGGTTACCTGATGCAGAAGGAGATCGACTTCCTCGGAAACGCAGTAGAGAATCCGGTTCGTCCGTTCGTCGCCATCCTTGGTGGAGCAAAGGTTTCTTCTAAGATTTCTGTTATCGAGAACCTCCTTGACAAAGTAGATACTTTGATCATTGGTGGTGGTATGGCATATACCTTTATGGCTGCTCATGGCGAGGAAGTAGGAAAGTCTCTTCTTGAGAAAGACTACATGGAGTATGCACTTCAGATGGAAGAAAAGGCAAAGGAAAAAGGCGTTAAACTTTTGATCCCGATCGATACTGTTGTAGGTGATGACTTCAAGAACGATTGCAACTTCAAGGTTGTAGGTCGTGGAGAGATCCCGGACGACATGGAAGGTATGGATATCGGACCTAAGACATGCGAACTCTTTACCGATGCGATCAAAGATGCTAAGACTGTTGTTTGGAACGGACCAATGGGATGTTTTGAAATGCCAAACTTTGCAAAGGGAACGATCGCTATTTGCCAAGCACTTGCAAATATTGATGGAACAACCATTATCGGTGGTGGTGACTCTGCATCCGCAGCCAACAATCTTGGCTACGGCGACAAGATGACACATATCTCTAC
>CAVLBP010000046.1:0-3827 GCA_963661325.1 bacterium | reverse complement strand
TGGCGGCGCATCTTTGGAATTCTTAGAAGGTAAGGAACTTCCTGGTGTTGCAGCAGCAAACGATAAATAAGAAAAGGGGTTATTATAATGGCAAGAACAAAGATTATTGCAGGCAACTGGAAAATGAACAAGACTCCAAGCGAGGCAGTTGCTTTGATCAACGAATTAAAGCCGTTAGTAGCAAATGATGACGTAGATGTAGTATTTTGTGTACCGGCAATTGATATCATTCCTGCAGTTGAGGCTGCAAAGGGAACCAATATCCACATTGGTGCAGAAAATATGTATTTTGAGGAGAGTGGCGCTTACACAGGCGAGATCGCTCCAAACATGCTTACAGATGCAGGTGTAGAGTACGTGGTACTTGGACACTCAGAGAGAAGAGAATACTTCGCTGAGACAGATGAGACTGTCAACAAGAAAGTCTTAAAGGCATTTGAACATGGTTTGACACCGATCATCTGCTGTGGTGAGACTTTGACCCAGAGAAAACAGGGTATCTACATTGAGTGGATCCGTATGCAGATCAAGATCGCATTCCAGAATGTCACAGCAGATCAGGCAAAGAAGGCAGTCATTGCTTATGAGCCAATCTGGGCAATCGGAACAGGCGAGACCGCAACAAGCGATCAGGCAGAAGAAGTATGCGGCGCAATCAGAAAATGCATCGCAGAAGTATATGATGAGGCTACAGCAGAAGCAATCCGCATCCAGTATGGCGGATCTGTAAATGCAGGCAATGCTGCAGAACTTTTTGCAAAGCCTGACATTGATGGCGGACTTGTCGGTGGCGCTTCTTTGAAGGCAGATTTCGGCAAGATCGTAAATTATAATGCATAATGGCATCGTTACAACTGTCATTGTAACCATAGGAGACATCCAATTTTGGATGTCTCCTTTTTCTCTTGTGACACTTCTATATATATGCTAAAATAAGCCGTGGTTAAGTGCGTATAAATGGAAATGAAATACGTATTTTTGACAGGAGGATAGATACAAATGAAGCGTGGACTTGTTATTGGACTTTTATTTACAGTCTGCTTATTGGCAGGGTGCGGTAAAACAGATAAAAAAGAGACAAAAGAGACGGTCAAAGAGGTGGCAACACAGGAAGTCTCTGACTATAGTAAGTTGTCCATTAAGGAACTGGAAGTACTGGGCGCAGATAACGACGAAGAAGCCATGATGGAACTGGCAAACCGTTATGATTATGGCAGTGAGGACTGCGAACAGGATTTTACAGAGGCAAAAAAGTGGTATGAATCCGCAGGAGAAGTGGGAAATACCGATGCTCTTTGCGTACTGGGATATTATGCCCTCAACGGCATTACACAGGATATGGATCTGGATCAGGCAGCAGACTATTTCCAGACAGCGATCGATGCCGGAAGTGAGCGTGCATATGTAGGCTTGGCGCGCACATATCTGGCTGGTTACGGGGATGAGGCAGACAGACCTGCCAAGGCATATGAAAATATCAATCTTGCCTACCAAAAGGGTATTCCGGTTGGGCAGTATTACATGGCTTATCTGTTGGAAAATGGTATCGGCTGTGCGCAGGACTATGTACAGGCGATGACTCTATATGAACAGGTGGCAGAACTCAAAGACCTTACCATTTATGATGCCTATCTGCCAAAGGCTGCGGCAACGGAACTTGGCATGATGTATATGCGTGGTCAGGGCGTGGCACAGGATTATGAGGAGGCCATGAAGAACTTTGAGACAGCGGCAAACGAAGATTATGCCATGGCGCAGTATTATATGGGACAGATGTATGAGAATGGTTTTGGCTGTGATCAGGATTATGAGGAAGCCTTACGGTGGTATCAGAGCGCAGCAGATCAGGACTATGCACCGGCATTGAATCAGATCGGCTATCTTTACTATAATGGATTTGGTGTGGAAACAGATATTGATCAGGCAATCTATTATCAGAAACTGGCGGCTATGCAGGGATATGCGGTTGCACAGATCAATTTGGGATATTTGTTTGAAAATGGTATTGGAGTAGAGCAGAACTACAGCACGGCACTGGCATATTATCGTATGGCGGCAGACCAGGATAATGAGGGTGCCAAAGAAGCAGTCGTGCGTGTGCTCAAACTGATGGATGAAAAAGAGTAAGAATTACGTTGGCATAGTGGCGGCGGTCTTTGTGATCGTCATGGTCGCTTTGGTCTGGTATCTGCTCTTTGGGGCAGACTATATCCGGCGTATGCAAAAGTCTGATGGACAGGCAAAGTCACAGGAGAAGACCACGGAAAAAGAGGAACTCTTAGATATCTCTAACGTGGATCAGGCCTATGATGCCATACTCAACAAAAGTACAAAAGAATTTATAGGGAACCATCCGATCGACGAGGAATTTCTTTCCTGGTTCACCGGCAACTATGGCATAGAACAGTTGGAAAAGATCGCCTCTTATGCCCGGTTGGATGATGGCGAGATCTGGTATGATACCACGGGAAACAGTATCCATGTCCTGTGGTACGACTATTGCATGGAGACCGGGATCCAACAGTATGCCTATGACAAGACTTATGTCAAAAACTGTCAGGAGACAGATCGTATCGTGTTGGATTTTACCGGGGATTTTTCCCTTGCAGAGGGCGTTGGGACGACCGACTATTATCACAGTGTGGGGGATGATATCACCAAATGTCTGGGGGCTGATCTGTGTCAGGAAATGATAAAGGCGGATATCATGACCATCAACAATGAGTTTGTCTATTCGACGCGTGGACAGGCACTGGCAGGAAAAGCCTATACCTTCCGCGGAGATCCAAAGACCTGCCAGAGCCTTGCACTTCTGGGGGTAGATGTGGCAGGACTTGCCAACAACCATGTATATGACTTTGGAGAAAATGCCTTCTTAGACACCTTGGATACCTTAAAAGCACAGAATATTCCTTATATCGGTGCCGGCAGAAATCTGGAGGAGGCATCCGAACCGATCTTTTTCATTGCAAATGGCAAAAAGATCGCCATCGTGGCGGCGACCCAGATCGAGCGGAGTACCCAATATACCAAGGAAGCGACCGAGGATAGTCCCGGGGTTTTAAAGACTTTGGACTCGGCAAAATATGTAGCCCAGATCGCAAAGGCAAAGCAAAATGCTGATTATGTGATCTGCTATGTGCATTGGGGCACGGAGCACACACATCAATACGGCAGCGACCAGGTCAAACTGGCAAAAGATTTTGTGGCGGCGGGAGCAGATGCCATCATAGGCGCTCATCCGCACTGTTTGCAAGGGGCAGACATCATAGATGGCGTTCCGGTCTTTTACAGTCTGGGAAATTTTTATTTTTCGCAGGAAGCGGAAATGCCGGATGATTATGATACCGCCATGGCGCAGATCATCATTGATGATGCCGGGACACTGAGTGCGAGACTTCTGCCGTGTCACTTTTCGGGAGGAAATCTGGAACTGGTATCCGACCCGGAAAAATACCGCCAGATCCTTGCTGATGTGGAAGGATATTCGAACCAGATAGCCTTTGATGGTGACGGCTATCTACTTGTCCATTAGTTCAAGTGCAAAGTGCATGTTTTTTAGTTATTGTGTCCATTGATTTTTACCATGAAATCGGGATAGAATAAATATAATTTCAGAGAAAAGAGGAAAAGAGAATGAGCAAGAAGCCAGTTGTTTTAATGATCTTAGATGGATTTGGTCTGAATGACAGACACGAAGCAAATGCCGTATATGAGGCAAATACACCAAATATCGATAGTTTGATGCAGAACTATCCTTATGTTAAGGGAAATGCCAGCGGTCTTGCGGTAGGACTCCCGGACGGACAGATGGGAAACTCTGAGGT
>CAVLBP010000045.1:0-17925 GCA_963661325.1 bacterium | reverse complement strand
GTTCATTGATCGTTATACCCAGAGCCTCACATATATTTTCCATGTATACTACGTCCGGCATGCTTTTTCCTGTCTCCCATTTAGAAATGGTCTTGTCACTGATATGCAAGGTATCTGCCAACTCCTTCTGCGTCATACCTTTTTCCCTACGAGACTTCTGTAAAAATGCCCCAATCATTTCCTGTTCCATACTTCTTCCTCCTCGTGTTTTATTTTGCCATAGATGCGTGAAGATAGCAATTCATCGGAAAGTATCTCCCGCCCACCTAAAACATAACAGATAGTAACCATAGAGAAAACCTACAAAACGTAGAATAACTCTACTTCGCGTACTACATCATACACTTTGTTAGTTCCGAATATTCTTCCAAACATACCCGAAATAAAATTGAAAAAGTTGTTGACATTAGTCATCCGATTTGATATTATAATCAAGTCGTCGCGAGATGATATGCGGAAGTGTCGGAACTGGCAGACGAGCAAGACTAAGGATCTTGTGTTCATTGCGAACGTGTGGGTTCAAGTCCCATCTTCCGCATTTACTGATAGGAAGCCTTTTAAAAAGAGGTTTCTTTTTTTGTTATTATCACAAAGATATTTTACATATCTTGCTCTTTTCTCAGCAATTTTTGCGTTTTCTTCAACCTAACTTGTCATCCCCACAAAATCCCTTGACACAGGCTTTGTTTCCCCGATACAATAGCATAAGTTTCACAAAATACGAAGGAGTTTACCCATGTTACAAGCCAAGATAAAAGACAACGAATTAGCGCAACAAATGTTGCATCTCGTTGTCCCGATCGCTATACAGCAATTTATGTTAGCACTCGTCAGTGCGACCGATGCCCTGATGCTGGGCTTTGTTGATCAGGCAGCCCTGTCCGCAGTTTCCCTTGCCGGACAGATCCAGTTTGTCCTCAATCTCTTTATCGCGGGCATTGCTGCCGGATGCGGTATCATCATCGCGCAATATTGGGGAAAGCGGGACACTGCATCCATCGAAAAAGTTATACCGGTAGCCCTCTATACCAATGCCATTTTTGGAGGCTCTTTTACCATTCTGGCTCTTTTTATTCCAAGACGTCTCATGACCATTTTTACGAATGATGCTATTTTGATCAGCAACGGAGCAACCTATCTGCGTGCGGTTGCGCTTTCCTATGTTCTGTGTGCAATTTCACAAATTTATCTGATTTCACTAAAAAACACCGGACACGCAGCACTCAGTTCAAAGATCTCTTCCTCTGCTGTCATCATCAATATATGCATGAATACCACCCTAATCTTCGGTCTGTTCGGCGCACCTCGTCTCGAAATAACCGGTGCAGCATATGCCACAGTGATTGCCCGTGTGGTAGAACTGGTCTGGGCGTATCTGGCGGTCAGACGCACAGGCGAAGTTTCTATCCGTTGGAACGGCATTTTAAATACCGACAGCACTTTGACCAAGGATTTCTGGCACTATACCACACCTGTCCTTGGTGCTTCCCTTGTCTGGGGCATCGCCTTTGTCCTCTACTCCGTTATTCTGGGACACATGGGCAGTGATGCGGTTGCCGCCAATTCCATTGCCTCTATCGTAAAAAGCATGGTTCAGTGCGTCATCCGAGGCGTGAGCGCCGGCGCCGGTATTCTGGTCGGAAATCTGCTGGGTGCCAACCAACTGGAAAAAGCCAAAGATTATGGCGGACGGATCACGCATATCGCCATTGTCATCGGTATCGTGACCGGTACTATCCTCATGATCCTTTCTCCATTTGTATCGCGCATTGCCCCAATGTCGGATACTGCCAGAGGCTATCTTCAATTTATGATGATCGTACTGGGCTTTAACCTCATGGGACAGTCCGTAAATACCACAGTACTGGACGGTATCTTTTGTGCCGGTGGCGATTCCAAATTCGATATGAAAGGTAACCTCGGTGCCATGTGGTGTTTCTCCGTTCCCCTCGGCTTTATTGCAGCTTTTGTCCTCCATGCTCCGGTATGGCTGGTCTACATCATTATCAGTCTGGACGAGATTGTCAAACTTCCGGCGGTCTATATCCATTACAAGAAATATGTCTGGGTGCGAAATATCACCCGATAATTTTTCTCATACAAAAAAAACAAACAAAAAAGGACGCTCCTTGTGGCACGATACCGAGATCAAAACCTCGGCGCCCAGGAGCGTCCTTATTGTACTAGATTTCAAAATAACGTTTTGCGTTGCGGTAAGAAATGCCCTCTACGATCTTCTGTAAAGACTTGTCGTCTGCCGGGTACTCTCCGTTTTCTACCCAGTTTCCGATCAATTCACACATAATGCGGCGGAAATACTCATGTCTTGTGTAAGACAGGAAACTTCTGGAATCTGTCAGCATACCGATAAAGTTGCCAAGCAGTCCCAAGTTTGCCAGAGAGGTCATCTGATCCATCATGCCGGTCTTATTGTCATTGAACCACCATGCAGAACCATGCTGAATCTTGCCGACTGCCTCAGAAGACTGAAAGCATCCGATGATAGTTCCAATGGCTGCATTGTCGATCGGGTTCAAAGAGTAGATGATGGTCTTTGGCAACTCATCCGTATATGCCAGAGCATTCAAGAAATCAGCCAGTTCGTTGATCGGTGCACTGGTAGAAATGCTATCGATACCTGCATCCGGTCCCAAGGCTTCAAAGATCTTACGGTTGTTGTCACGCTTTACGCCATAGTGCAACTGCATTACCCAGTTCAGACGATGGTACTCTTTGCCAAGATGCATCAGTACGCCCATCTTGTACTTACCGATCTCTTCTCGGCTCAACTCCTGTCCTGCCATCTTCTTTGCAAATACTGCTTCGACTTCATCCTCGGTAACATCTGCATATGCAACATATTCCAGACCATGATCGCTGACACAGCAGCCTGCTTCCTTGAAGTATTCCATTCTCTTGGTAAGCGCAGTCTTGACATCTGCAAAAGATGTGATCTTCATATCTGCTGCCTGTCCCAGTTTTTCCATATAAGAAACAAAATCGTCTTTTTCAATATTGACAGCCTTATCCGGTCTCCATGACGGCAGTACCTTTACGTTAAAGGTCTCATCTGCTGCGATCATCTTGTGCCAATGCAGATCATCGATCGGATCATCCGTGGTTCCAATCATTTCTACATTAGAATCCAAGATCAACTGTCTTGCAGACATGTTCTTTAACTTTTCATTGCAGATGTTCCAGACCTCTTCTGCAGTCTCACCATTCAGGGCACCTGTATAGCCAAAATATCTCTGTAACTCCAGATGTGACCAATGGTAAAGCGGATTGCCGATCGCCATTTCCAATGTCTCAGCCCATTTCTGGAATTTTTCACGATCACTGGCATCGCCTGTGATGTAGCACTCCTCCACGCCATTAGAACGCATCTGGCGCCACTTATAGTGATCGCCACCCAGCCATACCTGTGTGATATTGTCAAAATGTGCATCCTCAGCGATCTCCTGTGGGCTCAAATGACAGTGGTAGTCGATGATCGGCATATTTTCTGCAAAATCATGGAACAAATGCTTTGCTGTATCGGTCGTCAAAAGGAAATCTTCATCCATAAATTTTTTCATAATTTTGTGTCCTTTCTATTCTCGCATTTCTCTTTTATCACAAAATCGTCCACGGATCCTTGCAATCTGTGAACGATTTTGTATGAGTCTATATAATGAATTAAGCGTTCTTTACAAGTTCTACAGCGCTCTTGGTCATAGCCTTGATCTCGTCAAACTTACCGGCCTTAACAAGGTCGCCCTTAACCATCCAACTTCCGCCTGCTGCGATGATCTTTGGCTCAGCAAGATACTCTAAGATATTTGCTTCGCTTACGCCACCGGTAGGCATGAAGCGCATCTGTGGGAAAGGTGCTGCCAAAGCCTTGATAGTCTTGAGACCGCCAAACTGTGCTGCCGGGAAGAACTTTGCTACCGGAAGTCCATGGTTTACAACCATCATAAGTTCAGTTGGTGTGCATACACCCGGAAGGATCGGAATGTTGTTATCACAGCAGTACGTGGTAACTTCTTCAGAATATCCCGGTGTTACGATGAACTTTGCACCGCACTCGATTGCCTGCTTGCACTGCTCAACATTTACAACAGTACCTGCACCTACGAGCATTTCCGGGAAAGCCTCGCTCATAGCCTTGATAGAATCAGCGGCAGCGGCTGTACGGAAAGTAACCTCGGCAACCGGAAGTCCACCATCGATCAAAGCCTGTCCCAAAGGAAGCGCATCCTTTGCATCCTCAAGAACAACAACCGGAACGATCTTCAGTTCTTCAACTTTTTTTAATAATTCTTGCATTTCCATTATATATTACCTCTTTTCTACTTTATAACATAACAACGTTTTACTTAAGGAAGTTCATCCTTCGCCTTCGGCTCGGATTCACTAAGTTGCTTTCGGTCTATACCCCTGAGTAAGCAGAGAAACCACCATCAACAGGAAGAACAACACCTGTGATGAATCCGGCTGCATCGTTGTTCAGAAGGAATAAGAGGCTTCCGATCAACTCTTCTGATTCGCCGAAACGTCCCATTGGAGTAGCAGCAAGGATCTTGCCTGTACGTGGGGTTGGAGTTCCATCTTCGTTAAATAACAACTTAGCATTCTGCTTTGTTGAGAAGAATCCCGGTGCAATAGCGTTTACACGGATGCCGGTCTTTGAGAAATGAACAGCAAGCCACTGTGTAAAGTTGCTGATTGCAGCCTTTGCTCCAGAATAGGCAGGAATTTTGGTGAGTGGAGTGAATGCATTCATTGAGGAAATATTTAAAATATTACATCCTTCTTTGTCTACCATATCCTGGGCAAAGATCTGTGTTGGAAGCAATGTTCCAATGAAATTTAGGTTAAATACAAACTCTACTCCGCTTGGATCCAAGTCGAAGAAAGAAATTGTATCAGCGTCGATATCACCATGTTCGAAGTATTCCTTGTCTGTAGTAGCACGTGGGTTGTTTCCGCCTGCACCGTTGATAAGGATATCGCATGTACCAAGATCAGCAACCACTGCATCATGTGTTGCGATCAGGCTTTCTTTTTCCAAGACGTTTGTCTTGTATGCTTTTGCTACACCGCCTTCTGCTATGATTTCGTCAGCAACTTTCTGTGCGGCTTCTTCATTTAAGTCAAGAACTGCAACCTTAGCACCTGCCTGTGCAAGCGCCTTAGCAAACATACCGCAGAGCACACCGCCTGCTCCTGTTACAACAGTAACCTTTCCTGAAAGATCTGTATTAAGTGGTAATTTTGTCATTGTAAATTCCTCCTGCTATTTATTGAAAATTAAAAACTATTTTATTAGGAATGATCTGTTTCGTTCTTACTTAGTTGCTTTCGGCCGCCTTTTCTACAGCCTCGAACAAACCATTGATGTAAGTTGCACCGAGTGCTCTGTCATAAAGACCGTAACCGGCACGTCCTGTCTCGCCCCAGATCATTCTGCCATGATCCGGACGTACATATCCTGTAAATCCGTTGTCATGCAATGCCTTAACGATGCCATACATATCCAGACTTCCGCAAGATGAAAGATGTGCTCTCTCCTCAAATCCGTTGTCCAGAACCTGTACATTTCTGAGGTGTACAAAATGAATTCTTCCCATCTTGGCATACTTAGCAGCCATCTTTACAACATCGTTCTTTGCGGAACATCCCAAAGATCCGGTACAAAGTGTGATGCCGTTATGGGTATCATCTACAAGACCAAGGAAACGATCTAAATTTTTCTCACAGGTAATGATTCTCGGAAGCCCAAAGATACTCCAGCATGGATCATCTTCATGAATCGCCATATTTACATCACATTCTGCTGCCACCGGAATAACCTTCTCCAAGAAGTACTGCAAATTGTTCCAAAGATCATCTTCTGATAATTCCTGATACTGCGCTACGATGTCTTTTAACTCTTCTCTGGAGTAACTTGCATCCCAGCCAGGAAGTGTCAGGTCGCTGTCAGACTCGAGTGGGTTCACCTGATCCACCTGCTCCTGATAATAAACAAGAGATGTAGATCCGTCTGGAAGCGGATGATCGAGTTGTGTTCTTGTCCAGTCAAATACCGGCATGAAGTTGTAGCATACGCACTTGATACCTGCCTCTGCAACACGGCGGATGTTCTCGCAGTAGTTCTCGATGTATTTGTCTCTGGAAGGCTTTCCTAACTTGATATCCTCGTGAACCGGGATACTCTCGATAACCTCAAAATGAAGACCTGCATCTTCTGTCTGCTTCTTCAACTTTGCGATAGACTCTCTGCTCCAAACTTCTCCAACAGGCACATCGTAAACTGCAGTTACGATAGAATCCATACCCGGGATCTGTCTGATCTGCTCTAATGTTACCTTGTCGTCTTCTCCATACCAACGGAATGATAATTTCATGTGAAACCTCCTCATGTTTTAAAAAATATTATGGGCGATTTGGTCTGCCCTTATGTCTCACTTTGCTGTATATATAATGTACATTCTTTCCCTATCTTTTGAAATCATAAAACTTGTTGTAAACATTGCAAAAGTTGTTGTCGGGGTGTAAAATCATAGGCACAAAATAACATTTACAAAGCAAGGGTAAAGGGTTCAAACATGGCCAAACATTATCACTCACAATTTGACGAACGACAGGAAATGCAGACCTCCGATTTTGAGATCTTTTATTATGAAGACAAAGAAGCATCTGATGTATCCATGCATCGCCATGATTATTATGAGATCTACTTCTTTTTGGAGGGGGATCTTTCCTATCAGATCGGTAAGAATGTCTATCCGCTGAAATACGGAGACATCTGCCTGATACCGCCGGGTGTCTTTCATCGGCCTCAGTTCCATAGCAAAGATAAGCCTTATCGCCGTATGGTACTCTGGTTGTCTCCGGATTTCTTTGCCCGTTTACAGGCACTGCATCCGGATATTACCTACAGTTTCAATTATGGAAACCAGATCTCCTGCCATCATTTTTCCTGTGACTTTGCCAATGCTCAGATCCTCTTCGATAAACTGATCGACATCATTGAGGAACGTCAGCGCGACATTCCTTTTCATGATGCAATGATTTCCTGCTATATTGCATCCCTGCTGCTCAGTATCAACCGCATTGTCTATATGGGTGAACGCCCAACGGCTGCCAAGACCGAACAGGGCAGTCTTTTTACCAGACTTTGCGAATATATCAGCACACATCTGGACGATGATCTGAGCCTCAATGCCCTTTCCTGCGAATTTTATGTGAGTAAATACCATATTTCTCATGTCTTTAAGGAGAACATGGGCATGTCTGTCCATCAGTACCTATTAAAAAAGAGGCTCTACGCCTGCAAGAACAATATTCTTGCAGGAGAGCCTCTGCGCGAAGTCGCCATGACTTATGGTTTTAAAGATTATACAAATTTTTTTAGAGCCTTCAAAAAGGAATTCGGTATCGGGCCAAAGGAATATAAAGACTCCTTCGGCATTGTTGCCCAGACGCACAAGGAAGCCACCGATACCATCGAGCATGCTGTGTTTGATGAGATTTAGGTCTTATTTTCTCGCCACAATGCCAAACATGGCATCCGGGATATGGAACTCGTCCATCTCCGCGTAGATGCGGCTTCCTACCGTCTTATCCACGCTGACCTCGGAAAATCCCACCTGACGCAGCACTTGCAGATCCCAGTCCGGGCGCTCTAAGGTACTGATGGAGAGCATGTGATAAATGTCATGGCACTCCTCTTTGAGCGGATCACTGATCATATTATGCGCCTTATTCTCCGGGAGGGAAAGATTATGTGCTCCCTTGGCATACTCTGCGTCAAAATTTAAAAGCAGTCCATCTTTTTTCAAAAGTCCATACCACTTGCCGTATGCTTCGATCGGATTCGGTAAGGTCCATGTCAGATTTCTTGTAATGATGATATCAAAGGTCTCTGAGGCAAAATCCGGTTTCTCAGCGTCCATGACAAGCGCTTTGACGCTTCTCTCGTCCAATCCGTATTCCGCGATCATCTGATTTGCCTTCATAACCATTTCTTCCGTCAGATCAATACCGGTGATGTCAACCCCATACTTTCCCAACAATACTTCAAAGAAGCCGCTTCCGCAACCGACATCCAGAATCTTGATCTCATGCAGTTTTTTTTCAGACAGTCTTTCCATCTGTCCATCGTCCGTATCCGAATTTTTTCCTATTTTACCCAAGATCTCGCGCAGCCAGCGGTCTGCCTTTTGGCTCTGGATCTCATGCTCGCGCAGTCTTGCAAATGAGTCTGCACGTTTGCTCCAATATCCCTGTACTTTATCCTTGATGTCATCTGCCTGTTCTTCAAAGGCAATGCTTCTTAACTCGCCCATACTTATCTATACACTTTCTCTTCTTTATTTCATAGCTCGCACCATAAAAATAGGTGTTGCCGCATAATTAACCTGCTCCACTTCCGATAAAACTTGTCCGCCGATGTCACATCTCGCCTCCACCTGCTGCATGCCCATCTCACGAAGCAGATCCAAATCCCACGCCGGACGCTCCACCGGTGATAAAGGCATCCGGTAAGCGATCCGCTCCATGGCTTCAATATCCGTGCAGGTGTAATGATCCTCCATACCGAGTTCAATGGTTTTCCTGCGATCTTTTTCGTAGTCGGCACGTTTCTTATCATCAAACAGATAGCCATACCAATTCGCATCAAAGTTTAAAAGCAGACCATCCTTTTTCAAAACGCGGCACCATTCCCGGTAGGCGCGCTCCGGCTCCTGCAAATTCCAAGTCAGATTACGCGACACGATAAGATCAAATGAGTCATCCGAAAAATCCAGTGTCTGCGCATCCATCTGTAAAAAGTTGATCCGCTCTTGCACGCCACATTCTCTTGCATTACCTTTCGCCTTCTCCAGCATGGCCTGCGTATAATCAATGGCTGTCACCGGATAACCACACTCTGCAAGAATAACAGAAAAAAATCCGGGTCCACACCCGATATCCAAAACATGGATCTCCGATGATTGGTGTCCCGGATAAGATTTATTTATTTCCTCTAACAAAAAGTTCTTCCAATTTGTATGCTGCAGACCGGTTAATTCTTCCTGATTGACCTGCGAATATCCGTCGGCACGATTGGTCCAATACTTTTCGGTAGCCTCTAAGAGATTTTTATCCATATTATTTATCCTCACCGCCTTCTAATTTACCACAGATGAGGCGGTTTCTACAAGACATAATATGATTATCTGATCCCTAATTTATTCCTATGCTCCTGTTACCGATACTGTGGTAAATCTGTTATCGGGCAAAAACTCATCTTTCTTTTAGGACCTCCACGCTGTAACCGGTCTCCCAGAAATTTTGGAATTGGTTCAATTTCATAATATCCGGCTGGTGCAAAAGATAGGGCGTTGTAATGACAGGATGGTCTCTTTGGTATTCCTTGGGTGACACGCCCAGTTTCTGCTTAAAGACGCGGTAAAAATTGCTAAGCCCCGAAAAGCCACAGGCAAAGGCGATCTCTGTGACCGACTGTTTTTGGTTCTGCAGTATCCGACATGCAGCACTGATCCGCAGGGTCGTGATATATTCATTCAGATGCACGCCCATTTCCTTATAAAAAAGACGATAGATGGTCGACTGGCTGACATGAAAGTGGTCTGCCAGAACCGCTGCTCCCAATTCCTCCGCCATGTGCTCATGGATATAGCGGACACATCCACTGATCAGGGTCTCATGCCTGGTCTTTTTGACATCTGTCTTTTTCTTGTATTTGGCTAAAATGGCAAGCAGTTGATACTGGTAGGAGAGATTTTGCAGACTCTCCCTTTCCTCAAAGAGCAGATCGCCCGTCACAAGCGAAGATGCCAGCGCACAGAGGATATCTCCGATCGCTTCTCTGTCCTCCGGGCAGACGCTTGTATCCTCTTTCGTTGCATTGCAGTAGATCCAGTGATCATCCATAGCCTGTAGGGCATCCTTTCGGATGGATGCGATCACTTGCAGACAGCCTTTTTCCTGTGCCGCGGTAATATGCGACTGTTCGCTGTTGATCGTCACGAAATCCCCCGGTGCCAAGACATAGACCTCATCATCTATGGTCACCCGTGCCTGACCCAAGACGCAAAAGATCATCTCGATATGTTCATGCCAATGTCTTCCATTGTAAATAACATTGCCGGCAAAGGCAGTCACCGGCGTGCGCCAGAGGTCCGCCATCTGATTAACTTCAAAATATCCCTTATCCATGCCTGTTTCCTCTCTTTAGTAGGATTTTACACATTATTTTCCATGTTTTCAATGTGTTTGACAGAATATTGGAATATCTTGCGCCAATCCTGCAAGTTTTTTCTTCCTATATTTCATAGGATAAGATCATCAAACAGTTTTATGATCGGAAAGGAGATTTTTTCATGGAAGCAAAACAGATCACGACCTTTGCCCTGCATGGCAAGGCTCTAAAAGAAGAACAGACCATTCCTGCGACCGCGGAAGCAGATGAATTCCGCCACCTGGAATCCGGCGTCATCAACCTCTACCCGGAGATGGAATATCAGGAGATCGAAGGATTCGGCGGTGCTCTGACCGACACATCCGCTTACCTTTATTCCAAGATGAATCCGGCGGACAAGAAGCAGTTCTTAGAGGATTATTTTGGAAAAGAAGGACAGGGCTACCGTTTCCTTCGTATGCATATCGACAGTTGCGATTTCTCTCTGGAGGAATATCAGGCTGTGGCAGATCCTATTGCAGACCCGGATTTTAGCACTTTTACCATTGACCGCGACCGCAAGTACATGATCCCAATGCTCAAGGATGCCATGGCTATGACCGCCACCCCATTTTCCATCCTTTTGAGCCCTTGGTCACCCCCTTACCAGTGGAAGACCCCGCCAGAGGCTCCAAAGAACGATGCCAGTGTCTATGGCGGTTCTTTCCTTGCTAATTTCATGCCACCGGTCGACTATGAGAAGCCACAGCGAAACAACGGCGGTAAATTAAAGAAGGAACATTACGGCGACTGGGCGCGCTATCTGGCAAAATACGTCAATGCTTATCTGGAGGAAGGACTGCCCGTTACCATGATGAGCCTGCAAAATGAGACCATCGCTGCGACCAACTGGGATTCCTGTGTCTGGACCGCAGCAGGACAGAAAGAATTTTTGCGCGACCACCTCTATCCTGCTTTTGAAGCGGCAGGTCTGGTCGGCAAAGTAGGTCTTTATATCTGGGATCACAACAAAGAACGCGTCTACGAATTTGCCAAGGAAGTCTTGGATGACGAGACCGGTAAAATGGTAGAAGGCATCGCTTTCCACTGGTATTCCGGCGATCATTTTGACGGTCTTAGCCTTGCACACGATGCATTTCCTGACATGAAACTCATGTCCAGCGAATGTTGTCCTTTGCATGCGCCGGGGCAGGGCAATCCTCTGGCTGCCATCATGGGCGGCGGCTCCAGTGTTGCTGAGACAGACTATCAGGATGCCGTAGATTATGCCCACGACATCATCGGCGATCTCAATCACGGCATGAACCGCTGGATCGACTGGAATCTCTGTGTAGATGAAAAGGGCGGTCCGCGTCATGTACCGATGGGCTTTGGTGCTTCTGTCTGTGCAAAAGAAGACGGCACTTACCGCAAGGTTCTGATCTTTGATTACATTGGTCATTTTTCACGCTATATCAAACCGGGTGCCAAGCGTATCGGCTGTTCCCAGTGTGATGATAAGGTAGAACTGACGGCTGCTAAGAATTCGGACGGAAGTCTGGTACTGGTCGCTTTGAATAAGAGTCAGCACGATGCCTCCTATGCCATCCGTTTAAAGGGCGATATCATCCGCATCGAACTTCCGGCAAAGACGATTTCTACCATATTAATTTAAGAAGAACGCAAAAGTGGCGGGCAATATGCCCGCCATTTTATTAGTCCAATACAAGCGTCCCTGTCAGAGCATCCCCCTGCACAGACACCTTGACCGGAACAGAAGCATCTCTTTCTATGGCAAGCAGAGCTCTGCCATAATAAGTCGTACAGGTATCCGTCGTAAAGTCATCTTCTGTCCGCGGATTGGCACTGCCAAATCCTAAGAGATGTCCGCCCTCTACCGATGCCTTCAAGCGAATGTCGTGATTTGCTTCGATCACACCATCCGCATCTGCAATAGCAACTTCGATAAAAACAAGGTTTTTGTCTTTTCTTGTTGTTTCTTGTTTCAACTGAATCTGTAAAGAACTCTTTGCAGATGTCAAGCGACTTTCCCTGCCACTTGCACTCACCGCGCGCAGGGTTCCCGGCTCGTAAGCCACCTTAAATTTTGCCACGTTTTCCTTGGTCTTTTTCGTTCCGATCTTCTTATCATTTAAATAGAGTGTCACACTCGGCTCCTTGCTATAGACCTCAACCATGGTCTTATTGCCCTCGCATCCGCTCCAACTCCAGGTCGGCAGGGCATTGGTTCCGCGCCAGGTTCCCTTTGCCGGTGTGATTCCCGGATGGTTAGGCGGCTGAACCCCGATGACAGGGGCATCCAACAGATGCCAAGCCGCCTGTGCCATGAACATCTCACCGTTTGGATTTCCCAGAAGATCTAGAGCACCTACGTCGGCAAGCAGCCATGGGTATGGCTTTTCAAAGCCCTTTGCATCCTCAGTATAGCCCCATGCACCGATACCGGCTTCTCCCAGATAGTCCCATGCCGTCCACATAAAGTCACCGATCAGATAAGGCAGTTTTTCTACATAAGCCCAGTTCTTTGCGATCATCTGTGGGAAAGTCTCCGATCCCATGATCACACGGTCAGGATGTCTTTTTGCTTCCAGCGGATAACGTCCGGTCGCATAATTATAGCCTGCAACATCCAGCGCATCACAGATCGGACTGGTAATCGCATCCACTTTTTTGCTGTTGGCAGTATTGACCATGCCCGTTCCAACGATCGAAGTGATCATATTGAACATGGTCGAATTCATATTGCTGACTTTCTTTTCCTTGGACGTATCACGCCCTTCCTCATTATCATAGACACCTTTGCCCTTGGCGCTCTGGCTGATGATCTCCAGATTCATGCCGCCGGTACAAGGACGGGTCGTATCGTATTTCTTGATCTCGGCAATGATCTCTCCTGCCACTTTCATGCCCTGCTCGCTTGCAGGTTCGGACACTTCATTTCCGATGGAATACAAAATGACCGAAGGATGATTATAGTCCTGCATGACCATAGCCTTTGCATCCGCTTTGAAGTGGTCCATAAAGGCTCCGGCATAGTCTTTTGGATTTTTATGCTTAAACCACATATCCCAGGTCTCATCCATCACATACATGCCGAGGGCATCAGCTGCCTCTAACATATGAGGGCTGGCAGGATTGTGGGAGGAACGGATCGCATTAAATCCTGCCTCTTTTAGCATTGCTACGCGTCGCCACTCGGCTTCCGCAAAACTGGCTGCCCCCAATATACCATTGTCATGATGGACACATCCTCCACGAAGGAGGGTCTCCTGCCCATTGATGAATAGTCCCTGATTACTGACCGAGATCTGGCGGATACCAAAGGCCTCTGTCACTTGGTCTACGACTGTCTCTTTCTCATCATAAAGGATGACCTGACACTGATAGAGTTTTGGACTTTTCTCGCTCCAAAGAGTCACATCCGCCAGATCAAGAACAATATCTGTGCCCCAGTCCTGTGCCAAGATTTTGTCTCCATCAAGAAGCGATACCTGCACGGCATCCTTTTCCTGTAGTTTCCCCTCTAAAGCCACTGTCACCGCCACCTTTGCCGGATCGATGGACTTTGTCGTGATCTGCACGCCCTGTGGCGCAATGAAACGATCTTTTCCTGTCAAAAGCCAGACATCACGGTAAATACCACCGCCGGAATACCAGCGGCTGTTTGGCTGCTCGCTGTTGTCTGCGACCACACGGATAAGGTTATCCTGTCCCGGACGGACTGCCTCTGTCATGTCCACAAAAAAAGGAACATAGCCATAGACACAGCCTCCGACTTCTTTATCATTTACATATACTTTGGATTTTTGATACACGCCGTCAAACTGTAAGATATATCTCGTATCCTCTGTATGCTCAGGTGCCGTCCAGATTTTTTCATACTCATAGATTCCGCCATCAAAGAAAGCGCATGCACTTCCTCCCGGACTGTCTGCCCGTCTTTTTCCATGGAGCATGGCATCATGCGGGAGGCGGACAGAAGATTTCTCCTGCCCTTTCTCGCCATATGTCCATCCTTCATTAAATATTGCTTTTTGCATCAAATCACCTCTGCAATTTTTTATTTCTTCTTATTTTTCTTTGCTGCTTTCTTGGCTTTTTTTGCCTCTTCCTTTGCTTTGGCTTCTGCTAACTCTGCCTGATATTTTGCTTCTTCTGTTGCAAAGTCCAGTCCCTTTTTCGCACATTTTTCTTTGAGTTCACGGACACGGATCTCTTCTGCCTTGCGTTCCATTTCCTTCTGTTCAGCATAAGCCTTTTCTTCCGGTGAAACGTAGACCTCACCTCTTGCCTCAGCGGCTTTCTTATGACGTTCGATGATGGTCGCTGTCATTTCCGGCACCTTATCTTCCAGATCATAGAAAGTCATGATAAGTGCCATGATAAAGTAGCCCACCATGCATACACCTACAAAGCACCAAATAAAGAAGATCTGCACTGCCTGTGGCTGTGCAACAATGGCATCTGCACTGCTCGGCTGGATATAACCCAACTTATTGATACCACCTAAAAGAATGGTCTGTCCGATACCAGCCGCGATCGTTGCAAGAATGGTATTTACGGATGCCGTAAATCCATCGACACGGAATCCTTTTTCATATTCCACATGATCCATTGCCTCTGCAAGTACAGCTGCCATAGCATAAGTCGGAAGGGCGCCGCAGGATTTTACAAACATACCGCCGATCACACCTGCCATGCTGGTCGGATTTAAAAGTACAAATAAACAGCCGATACCACCGATGACAAAACCGATCTGGAATACCCAGCGCTTGCCAAACTTTTTGATCAGTGGCCACAAAATGACAATACCGATACCGAGTGGTGCCTGCCCGATCGCGTTGATCAATACCTGATTTGTCGCCCCCTGTGCAACGGAAGATCCCAATACCCAGTTTGCAAAATATACCATACTGTTGGTAGAAAGGAAGTTCATGATCTGGTAGATTGCCCAGATGCCCATGACCATCCACCAATACTTATCTGTGACACAAGCCTTGACCTGATCGATCATAGGCACGACTTCCATATGGTTTTCACCATCCTCGTTGATGCTTTCCTCGGTTACTCTTTCCTTGGTAAAATAATATTCCACCAAGACTGCCGGGATGGCTAAGATGGAAAGAACGCTCATAACCAGTGCCCAGGTTCCTCTTGCCTCATCTCCAACCCCCATTGCCTTGACAACAAATGGCAGGATGATAGTGACCAGCATGCCCGGGATCATGGATGTTCCCATAGATGTCAGCATGGCAAGTCCGTCTCTTTGCTTGGTATTTCTGGTAGAAAGCGGAACCATCAAAATATGACTCATATTATAAATGGTGTAGGCAAAGGCAAAGAAAAGGTTGTAACTTACAATGACCCAGATGATCTGTACCGTATAACCTGCCCGTGGCACGGTATACAAAAGTACACCGGAAACTGCTATCAGGACACCCGAGATCAGGATCCAGGGTCTTGCCTTTCCCTGTTTGGTTCTGGTCTTGTCAATGATACGCCCCATGATGACATTGGTTATGGCATCGACGATCTTAGAAAAAAGTGGCATCATGGTCAGGAAAATGCCGCCGATTCCCAATACATCCGTATAGAACTGTGTCAAATATGTACCCGCAATGGCATAGTATGCCATCATCATAAACATCGGTCCTACAAAGTAGCCCCATACTTTCTCCGATGTCTGTGTGTTTGCTGAAGTTACTTTTGAATCAAAGATCTTTTTGTCAAATAACTTCATCTGATAAGTGTTTCCTACTTTACTCATGAAAAAACCTCCCTATTACTTTCTTTTTGTTTTACTTGTCTTTCCTCTCCTTTTATGTTATATGATAATTATATACGATAGTTTTTCCGGATATAATGCTATATTCAGTACATTATGATGATATTTGTATCGTATCTAATTATAAAAGAAGGAAATATTTTATGATCTATTTTTCTAATATTGATAATCCTACACTGGAAAATATGAAGCGGCAGGCATCCGCCCTCTCCGCCAAGGACAGTGAGCAGACCCTGTCACAATATCCTATGGATTCTCCTTTTAAATTGGAAACCTATGCTTTTCATCCCAAGGATAAGGAGCACTTTTTTACCATGACCCTGCTGGCACCGGATAATATCCTTTACACCTCGCTGACCAAGGAAGAAATGTCTCACAGATTGGATAAGTCCCGCCTCCACAAACACGATTATTATGAGTTGATGTTTGTCTTAGAGGGGGAGATCTATCAGTTGATCGAGAACAAACGCTACCTCTATCAGCCCGGTTCCTGCTGCCTGCTCAATAAAAATGTCTTTCACACAGAAGAACATTCCACAGACTACCGCATTGCCTTTTTGGGGATCAAAGAGGATTTTCTAAAAACCCTTCTATCCCATTTGCGTATGCAGTATTTTCAGATCGAGCGCAAACATACACCGACTGCCCTGGAAGCCTTTTTGTCCGACAGCGTATCACATCCCTTTGACACAGGGAAAAAGTATATGAACTTTTATCCCAAACAGGACAAATCCTGGCTGGTTTCCAATGTGCATGGCATCTTTGAACAACTTGCAAATGAACTGCTGGCTCCGCAGAACGGCTCTTCTTATATCATTGAAGGGCTGATCGTGAAACTCTTTCATCTTCTGGCAAATACCGCCTATTTTGATGATGTGCCGATCCAGATCGGTACGCCCAAGGAAGCCACCCTCTTTCATGATATATCCGGTCTGATGGCAGAGACCGGCGGCAGGATCTCGCGTGAGGAGATCGCCGAGGAACTCCACTATTCTTCCGACTATATCAACAAGGTCTGCAAGAAATATTCCGGCATGAGCCTCTACGACTATGGTATGAGTTTTTGTATGCAAAAGACCGCCACCCTCTTATTGGAGACAGATCTCGCCATCGAAGATATTGCCTTTTCTCTGGGCTTTGTCAACCGTACCAATTTTTACAAACAGTTTCAAAAAGTCTATGGTCTGACACCGGCGCGCTTTCGCAAGCAGCACGCCACGACTTCCTGATTGGTGGCGTATTGGATGGTCGGATCTTTGGCAAAAATAGATAAGACCTGATCCAGCCGCTCCCAATTCTTAAAGACACCATATTCCCATGCGTGTCCCCACAGATAAAAAATGTGGTCTGTCTCGTCCTTGATCTGTACGAATTTTTCTGCCAATGCCATCAATTCTTTATCATTGTGATGGCAGGTCGGATGCCAGACCAAAAAATCTTCCGGTATAGAAAAATCCTTGGTAGAAACCGTTGTCCTTGCATAGGTAAAACCAAGATCCCCCAGTGCCTGGGTCGTTGCCTCCGAATAAGAGCCGAAAGGATAAGCAAATCCCTGCATGGGACGCGCAAAGAGATCTTCCAAAAAGGCTTTATCCTCTGCAAGGTTTTTCCTCATTTCCTCCTCAGACATTTTTAGAAGATCCTGGTGTCCTTTGCCATGACAGGCGATCTCATGGTCTGTGCCTGCCAACATGGTCTTCATATCCTGTATCGACAACATTTTCCGCGATCCTAAAAGTTTATTTGCGATCTTACCCGGCATACGCATACCGCTATTTAGATTAAAGGTACATCTGGCACCATAGCTGTCTATGATCTCTAAAAAATGCTGGTTCAGTGCCGCGTTATCATCATAACTAAGGGTTACATACTTCAAATTTCATCACCGCCTTGTATTTTATTGGTTCATAAAAAGAAACCCTATCCTTAGTTCTTACTATAGGAT
>CAVLBP010000044.1:17378-17937 GCA_963661325.1 bacterium | reverse complement strand
GAACAGATTTCTACGTGGATATCTTCCTTTGTAGATCCTGTTACAAATGTGTTACCACAGTTACATGTAACAGTTGCCTGATAATAATCTGGATGAATACCTTGTCTCATTACTTACACCTCTCTAAAAACATAATCTATTGTATTGCATGTTTTATGTCCGAAGACATACACGATACTATTTACATCCCGATAAACAGCTCCATTATTGTAGCATAGGGTCTGTCAGATTGCAAGATGTATGCGCATTTTTTATAAGAAATTTTAGAACATACGGCTGCGGAGTACCTTGGCGATATATTCTTTATTATTTCTGGTGTGGGCAAACATATTTAAGATGCTCTCCACCGCTTCATCCTTGCGCATGCCGTTCAGACCTCGGCGCATGATCTCCATGGCGTTCTGCTCTTCCTTATCCAGAAGCAGATCATCACGGCGTGTACCGGATTTGGCAATATCAATGGCAGGGAATACTCGTTTCTCAGAAAGTTTGCGATCCAGGATCACTTCCATATTACCGGTTCCCTTGAACTCCTCGAATACAACATCGTCCATCTTGC
>CAVLBP010000044.1:525-17368 GCA_963661325.1 bacterium | reverse complement strand
GTTACCGGTCCCCTTAAATTCCTCAAATACAACATCATCCATCTTGCTTCCTGTATCTACCAGTGCCGTTGCAAGAATGGTAAGGCTTCCGCCCTCGCGCATATTTCTGGCTGCACCAAAGAACTTCTTTGGCATATGCAAAGCAGCCGGATCCAGACCACCGGATAAGGTACGTCCACTTGGTGGAACCGTCAGGTTGTAAGCACGTGCCAGACGTGTGATACTATCCATCAGGATCATGACATCCTGTTTGTGCTCAACCAGTCTCTTGGCTCTTTCCATGACCATCTCAGACACACGCTTGTGGTGTTCCGGCAATTCATCAAAGGTAGAATAGATCACTTCTACATTTTTACCCTGAATGGCTTCCCGGATATCCGTTACTTCCTCCGGGCGTTCATCGATCAGTAAGATGATCAGGTGCATATCTGGGTAAGAAGTGGTCACAGACTTTGCGATCTCCTTTAAAAGGGTTGTCTTTCCGGCTTTTGGCTGGGAAACGATCATACCACGCTGTCCTTTACCGATCGGAGAAACCAGATCTACGATACGCATGGCAACGGAAGATCCCGGTTGTTCCAGACGGATACGCTCATTCGGGAAGATCGGTGTCAGATCTTCAAAATTCTTACGCTTTGCGGCTTCTTCCGGGGCAAAACCATTGATAGTCTCCAAATGTACCAGTGCCCCAAACTTATCCGTCGGATTGTTGCGTCTGGTCTTTCCTACCAGAATGTCGCCCGTCTTTAAATTGAGTTTGCGGATCTGCAATGGTGCGACATAAACATCATTATCCCCCGGCAGATAATTGTCACTGCGGATAAATCCAAAACCGTCCTGCATGATCTCTAAGATACCGGCACAGTCTCTCGGTTCTTCCAGTACCGGTGCTTCTGCATTTTCCTCACCATGTTCTGCACGCGCATTTTCATGATGCTCGCTTCTATGCTCTCTTCTGCCCTCTGCATTGCCACGGCTGTGATGCACACTGGTCGTACGCTCTGTTTTTTCTACTTTTTCCGTCTCTGCCTTAGCAGCAGTCTTTGGCTTTGCGGCTTCTTCCGCTTTCTTGCTTTCTGCCTCACTCTCATCGAGTGCAAGCATGGCTTCTACAAGTTGTGCCTTCTTCATGGTCGAAGTCCCCTTGATGCCTCTTGACTTTGCAAGTTCACGCAATACACTGGCAGATAAACTTTCGTATTTTTCTCTCATGCCCTACTCCTTGTCCTACTTCATTTATGATAAACTCTTTGTCTTTATCTCGAATCCAATGGGTAACCTGTCTGAAATGACCTAGATCATCACGATTGCCTATAGTATATCTTATTTTCGGCAAAATGGGAATACCCTATTTTAGATTGCCCCCCTTTATGCTATAATAAGGAAACAAATGGATTCATATTTTTACAGGAAGGATAGGATAAAACATCATGAGTATTGACGAAAAAGCCGTTTTTTTACACAAACAATGGAATGGAAAGATCGAGACCTGTGCAAAGGCTCCGGTCAAGAGCCGTGAGGATCTTGCCATTGCTTATACCCCGGGCGTAGCAGCCCCTTGCCGCATCATTGCAGAGGATAAAGAAGCCGTATATACTTACACCCTCAAGGCAAATACCGTTGCTGTTGTCTCTGACGGCAGTGCTGTACTTGGTCTGGGCAATATCGGACCTGAGGCTGCCATGCCTGTTATGGAGGGCAAATGTGTCCTTTTCAAAGAGTTTGGCGGTATCAATGCTTTTCCTGTCTGCCTGTCAACGCAGGATCCCGACGAGATCGTTGCCGCAGTCAAGGCGATCGCTCCGACCTTTGGCGGTATCAACTTAGAGGACATTTCCGCTCCAAGATGTTTTGAGATCGAGGAACGTCTGAAAAAAGAATTAAACATCCCTGTATTCCACGATGACCAGCACGGTACGGCGATCGTCGTTCTTGCCGGTATCATCAATGGTCTCAAGGTTGTCGGCAAAGAAAAAGAGGACTGTCAGGTGATTGTAAACGGTGCCGGTTCCGCCGGGATCGCCATTACCAGGTTATTGCTCCGCTACGGTTTCAAACATGTGACCATGTGTGACCGTGAGGGCATCATTGGCAAAGATTATCCAAATCTGAACTGGATGCAAAAAGAAATGACCGAGGTCACCAACTTAGAAAACAAAAAGGGTTCTCTTTCCGATGCCCTGGTCGGCGCTGATATCTTTGTCGGCGTTTCCGCTCCAAACATTGTTTCCGCTGAGATGGTCGCTTCCATGAACCGCGATGCCATCATCTTTGCCATGGCAAACCCTACACCGGAGATCATGCCGGATGTGGCAAAAGCTGCCGGAGCCAAGGTCGTTGGTACCGGGCGCAGTGATTTTCCAAATCAGGTCAACAACGTTGTTGCTTTTCCGGGTATCTTTAAGGGTGCCTTGGAAGGCCGTGCGACACAGATCACGGAAGACATGAAACTGGCTGCCGCAAATGCGCTGGCAAACCTTGTGGATCCGGATCAATTAAACGAGGACTTCATTTTACCGGAAGCCTTTGATCCAAGAGTGGCACAGGTCGTATCCCAAGCCGTCAAGGATCACATTGTAAGGTAAAACTGCCGTATGCCACAGGAACGTCCCTGTGGCTCTGCAAAAAGAAAGGAGAAATTTATGGCCGAGCCTAATATGATCTACAAAATTTCAGTGCTGCTTCTTCTCTCTAAAGTAGATTTTCCTCTGAGCAACGCTCAGATCGTTCAGTTTTTTTTAGATAAAGAATACACAGACTATTTCACCATCCAACAAGTCATCAGTGACTTGGAGGAAGCCCATCTTGTGAGCCTTTCCCAGTCTCACAATAATACCATGTACTCCCTGACAGATGAAGGGAGCCAGACCCTGTCTCTCATGCGCGACAAGGTCAGTTCTGCCATCGAGGCGGACATGGTCGAGTATCTGTCCAACCACAAATTTGAGATCAAAAAAGACAATGCCCTGACCGCCAACTATGACCTTGCAACCGGCGGTGGTTACATTGTCCATTGTAAATTCACACAGGACGGACACACTATGCTGGATCTGTCACTGCACGCTTCTACCAGCGAGCAGGCAGAGACCATCTGCAACAACTGGAAAGTCCGCCACGAGGATGTCTATATGAGCCTTATGGATACTTTGATCCAATAATTTGATACCGAAAATCAAAAGCCGCAGGATGCGATATGCACCCTGCGGTCTTTTTACTTTTTCTTCTTTACCGAATATCCAAATGTTCCTAACTTTTCTCCCAGACTATAGTAAGTACCATGGGAATAGGCGATCGGTTCTGCCTGATCCAGACAAAATCTGCCTGTCTCGTCCATATATTTCTCATCTGCATGGACTGCCACCACATCTGCAAGAAACATATGATGGGAACCAAGTTCCTTGATCTCGCGTACCTTGCACTCGATATTGACCGGGCTTTCCGCGATAAGCGGTGCTGAAACCTCATCTGCGGCTTCCTTGGTCAGATGACACCGAACAAATTTATCGACGTCCCGTCCCGAAGTCACACCACAATAATCGGTTGCCCATGCCAGATCCTTTGTCGTCAGATTGATCACGAACTCGCCCGACTCTTTTATCATATGATAAGAATAGCGCTCCGGTCGCACAGATATATATGCCATGGGCGGATTGGTACAGATGGTTCCTGTCCACGCCACGGTAATGATATTATCCTGCCCTGCCTGATCCCGCACCGACACCATGACTGCCGGCAGCGGATAGACCATATTTCCCGGTTTCCAAGACTGTTTTGCCATATTTCTCCTACTCTTTCCCCTATGACTGCATTGCCTGCATCATCGGCGGGATCAACTGTTTCTTACGCGATACGACATTGGCAAGCATAAAGCCGCCATTTTCCTCTGACACGCCAAAAGCCTGCTCGATCACGCCCTTTGCCATACCTCCGGCATAGATGAGTTCTGTCTCCTCTTGAAAAATATCGGTCAGCATGACAAAGACCATCTTGAGCCCCTTTTCTGCCAATACCTTTTCCAGATATGCCTGCAATTCCGGCTTGATGGAATTCAACTGTCTGCGGCTGACCGCACTGACCTGTGCCACACCAAAGGTAATATCATCCGAATCAAAGATCTTGAAATCCTGATAAAAGATCGCTTCCGTCGTCTTGGCACTGAAATCGGAGCCTGCTTCAAACATGGCAGTCGCCAGTTCTTCCACATTGACATCTGCGATCTGCGCCAACTGCTCTGCTACCATCTTGTCTACGACCGTGCAAGTCGGCGAGCGGAACATCAGGGTATCTGAAAGGATAGCAGAACACAAAAGCCCTGCGATCTGCGGATTGATCTCCACGCCCTTTTCCTGATACATCTGATAAATGATGGTCGCTGTACAGCCCAGTGGCTGGTTTCGGAAGAAGATCGGCGAAATAGTCTCCAGACTGCCTAATCTATGGTGGTCGATGATCTCCAGGATATCTGCCTGTTCGATACCGTCGACCGCCTGCGTCTTTTCGTTATGATCCACAAGGATCAACTGTTTCTTTTTCATATTGAGCAAATTTCTGCGTGACATCATACCGACCAGATGACGTTGCTCATCCAAAATCGGGAAGTCACGATGACGGATCTTTGACATGATCTCCTTGACATCATCCACATAATCATCCGGCTCAAATGTAATGAGATTTTCCTTGGTCATAAAATAGCGGATCGGCATACTCTGATGGATCAGACGCGCCGTTGTAAAGGAATCATAAGGTGTCGTGATCAGTACACATTCCTTTTTCTGCGCACGCTCAATCACCCCCGGATTGACCTTGGTCTCTCCGCAGATGATAACGCAACTTGCATTTTGCTCGATGGCGATCAGTTGGCGTGCCGTGATATTTCCCACGATGACCAGATCATCATCCTCGATCTCATCACGCATGGTCTCCCGGTTGCCGGATGCCACAACCACCTTGCCCTTGGTAAAATAGGCATGATCGTTTCCCGTCACCATACAACCGTTGATGGTCTCTATGATATTGCGGTATTGGGTCTTGGCACGTCCCAAAATACGGTTATCCAAAACATCCATATAAGAATATGCGATATCTCCATTGACGATCAGACCGGTCAAACGCTTGCTATCGTCCACGACCGGCAGGGTAACAACATCCAGGGAACGCATGAGTTCCCATGCCTTTTTCAAAGAAAAATGTCCGCTAACCCCCTCTGTCTGTCGATAGTCAATGTCCTTGATCTGGGCACCGACATCGGTGATCAGCCCCGGTTCTTTTACGTCAAAGCGCTCCAACACATAGCGCGTCTCGTTGTTGATGCTTCCTGCTCTTTTGGCGATAAAATTGCCATCCTCTGTCTGATTTTTCAAATATGCATATGAAATAGCCGCACATATGGAATCGGTATCCGGATTCTTATGTCCTACGACCCAAACACATCTTTCCTGTTTTGCCATAATACTCTCCTTAGAAAAAGGGCTCCTAAAAAGAAGCCCCATCCTGTCAAAATACTGATACTATGTATGATATTAAATAATGCCAAAGGTTGCTAAGATCAGTGTCACAACGGCAACGACATTGACAATAGAAACGACTGTCACTAAAGTAATGCGCTTCTTAACAAGAGAGAACTCTTCCTCGCTCTTCTTGGCTGCTTCCTCGCGATTATCCAATTCCTTTAAGAGATCCTGAATATTACGATATTGCAGTACATTCTCAGAGTGTACCTTTTCAGACAACTCTCCCTTGATCGCGTCCAAGCCGGATGTCATATCCTCTAAAGTATCCTTGACTGCCTGTGTCTGAACGGCTGCATTTTCCTGATTGTCTGCCACCTGCTGCTGGATACGCTGCTCTAAGTCATCCACACTGCCACGCAGGGTCTGCATCATACGGTCTACCTGTGTCTCCACATCTGCGGCGATCCCATCAGCCTCTGCCTGCTTCTTGGCAAGTTCTTCCTGCAACTGGTTGTTGCGTTCTTCCTTGGCGCGAACCATAGCCTCTAATTCCTTGACCTTGCGCTCCTTGGCACTGATCAGGGTCTGTAATTGCCTTGCCTTATCTCGAAATGCATCAATCTGAGCAAGGAGCATATCTTCACCACTCGGCTCCTCCAACATCTCATCTACCTGATTTTCTACCTTAATCTCTCCCATGATACATGTCCCTTCTTTAATCTAAAGATTATTTTATCATTGCATGTCCCCTTTGTAAACACACTAAATATGGTAGTCGCCGGGGCAGGCAGGCACAGGGCAGATAGACCGAGGGGCAGGTAGCAGGGGCTGGGGGCAAGACAACTTTGGAGCAGGTTAGGTGAGTCTCTTCGAGAAACCTTTTTCTTTTAATAAAGTGTCTCTTGCACAGCTTCGACTGCCGTCAGGATGTGTCCGTCTCTGACAGAGACGAACATCATCCTAGACGGTTGTCGAACTATGCAAAGACAGTTTTTATCAAAGAAAGAAAAAGTTTCTCGTCAAGAGACTCCCTGTTCTGCGACAGTTTCTTGCCCAGCCCCTGCTACCTGCCCCTCGGTCTATCTGCCCTGTGCCTATCTGCCCCTCTCCATGCCAAAAAGGACGCTCCTTGTGTCAAAAGGAACGTCCCTCAAATCATCTGCTATGTTATTTACCGGCGGTCGCCTTCAGACGAGCCATGGCTCTTGCCAAAGATGCGCGTGAGTGATAATACTCGTGAATGCTCTGCTTCTGACGAAGCTGCTCCTCGGCTCTTTCCTTGGCTTCTCTGGCTCTTGCCACGTCAATCTCTTCCGGTCTTTCTGCCGTTTCTACCAAAAGGGTCACACGGTTGTGCACGATCTCAACAAAGCCCATACCGACAACTGCATATTCCCAGTTTTCGCTGCCCTCCGGCTGAAACCGCATCTCACCTTCGTCAATGGCAATAACCATGTCCTCATGATGGGCTAAGATCTCCTTTTGTCCATCATATTCCGGCACAATCAAAGAGCGGCATCTGCCCGAATAAAAGACACGGTTCGCAGATATGATCTTTAAATAAAATGTATTACTTGCAGCCATAACATTTCACCTTTCTGCCAGCAGAAAAACTACTGCATGGTCTTTGCTTTTTCAATGACATCCTCGATCGTACCGACATTGAAGAAAGCATTTTCCGGATACTCATCCATCTCGCCATCGATGATCGCCTTAAAGCCACGAACGGTCTCTTTCAAAGGTACATAAACACCTTTGACACCGGTAAAGTTCTCTGCCACATGGAATGGCTGAGATAAGAACTTCTGGATCTTTCTGGCGCGGAATACGGTAAGTTTATCCTCGTCTGCCAATTCTTCCATACCAAGGATCGCGATGATATCCTGCAATTCCTTGTACTTCTGTAAGATCTCCTGTACCTTTCTTGCCACCTCATAATGCTCCTCGCCGACAATGTCCGGCTCCAAGATACGAGAGGTAGATTCCAATGGATCTACTGCCGGATAAATACCCTGCTCTACGATCTTTCTGGAAAGTACGGTCGTTGCATCCAAGTGTGCGAATGTGGTTGCAGGTGCCGGGTCTGTCAAGTCATCTGCCGGTACATAGACTGCCTGCACGGATGTAACGGAACCATTCTTGGTAGATGCGATCCTTTCCTGTAATTCACCCATTTCTGTAGCCAGTGTCGGCTGATAACCTACGGCTGACGGCATACGTCCTAAGAGGGCGGATACCTCTGATCCGGCCTGTGTAAAACGGAAGATATTATCAATGAACAAAAGCACATTCTGATGCTTTTCATCACGGAAATACTCTGCCATGGTAAGTCCTGTCTCTGCAACTCTCATACGTGCTCCAGGTGGTTCGTTCATCTGTCCAAACACTAGGGCTGTCTTTTCCAAGACGCCGGATTCCTTCATTTCTGTCCAAAGATCGTTACCTTCACGGGAACGCTCTCCAACACCGGTAAAGATAGAATAGCCGCCATGCTCGGTTGCAATGTTGCTGATCAACTCCTGGATCAGTACCGTCTTACCTACACCGGCACCACCGAACAGACCAATCTTACCACCCTTTGCATAAGGAGCAAGCAGATCAATAACCTTGATACCGGTCTCTAAGATCTCCTCTGCCGGGTTCTGTTCTTCAAATGTTGGCGGCTCTCTGTGGATCTCCCATTGTTCGCCACCATCTAACTGCTCGCCACCGTCGATCGTCTCACCCAAAACATTGAACAAACGTCCCAAGGTCTGCTCGCCGACCGGTGTCTTAATGCCACTGCCTGTAGCAATAACCTCCATATCACGGGAAAGTCCCTCGCTGGATGCTAACATAATACAGCGGACAGTTTTATTGCCAATATGCTGTGCGACTTCCATCACACACTTCTTGTCACCATTTTGTACTTCAAGTGCGTCTCTGATTGCCGGCAGATCTTCGTCTAAAAATTCTACATCGACAACAGGTCCCATCACCTGAACGATTTTTCCTGTCTTCATCAAAAAGCCTCCTTAATCTTAGCTTTTCCCTTATTTTTTACGTTTTCGCTTCTGTGACTTTGCACCAGCGATCACTTCTGTAATTTCTTGTGTAATTGCAGCCTGTCTTGCTCTGTTGTAAAGGATATCCAGTTCATGCAGCATATCCTTTGCACTCTTAGATGCTGCTTCCATCGCCATCATACGGGCATTCTGCTCGCAGGAATAGGACTCTACCAGCGCACCATATACGAAACCTACGACATAGTCCGGAACAATGCGATCCATCACTGCCTCAGCAGAGGGACGAAGTGCCAGTTCCTCATGTGGGATGTCGACCGGCAGCTTCATATTAAAGTCTGTCTTTTTCAGCGGTAAAAGCTGCAGGATCTGGGTTTCTTCCTGCACCGCATTGACCATGGTCGTGTATATGATATAGACCTCATCCAACTTTTCTTCCTGATACATTTCCAGGATCTCCTCGGAAATGTTTCTCGCACGGTTTAGGGTCGGATTTTGTACGGTGTAATGGAACTGCTTTTCAATTTCAATGCCACGCTGTTCAAAGTAATGACGTCCCAGTTCTCCCAGTACGAAAAGTTCGTGGTTTGGATGTGAAAGCAAGTGCTCTTCTGCCAGTTTCAAGACATTGTGATTATAGGAACCTGCCAAACCCTTATCCGCCGTGATAACGATATAACCGACCTTTCTTTCTTCCATCGGCTTATCTTCGTTGGACTTAAAGTAGATATCCTCCATGTCCGGAAGATGTCGCAGGATTCGGCTCATTTCCGACTGCAACGTAAAGAAATAGGGTTCCGTATCTGCCAGCATCTTCTTTGCCTTCTTCAACTTGGAAGAAGATATCATATACATGGCATTTGTGATTTTTAATGTATCATTAATACTTTTGATACGATCCTGTATCTCCTTCGTATTTGCCATAACAACACCTACTATCCTACAAATTCTTTTGCTGCATCAAGCATCTTCTCTACCAGTTCATCATTGATGGCTTTGCTTGTCTCGATCTCCTCACCGATCTCAGGATGCTTTAAGTCCATAAAGGAAAGGACATCCTTCTGATACTGCTTTACCTGCTTTGTCTCTACGGTATCAAAGAAACCGCGATTGGCAAGACACAAGGTCATGACCTGTTCATGCAGAGAAAGCGGCTGGCAAAGCGGCTGTTTCAAAAGTTCCATCAAAGCCTTACCATGGGTAAGCTGTGCCTTGGTCGCATCATCCAGATCCGATGCGAACTGGGTAAATACTTCCATTTCGCGATACTGTGCCAGATCGATACGGATACTTCCGGATGCCTTCTTCATAGCCTTGGTCTGTGCCGCACCACCAACACGGGATACGGAAAGACCTACGTTGACTGCCGGTCTCATACCGGAGTTGAAAAGGTTACTCTCCAAAAAGATCTGTCCGTCTGTTATGGAAATAACGTTGGTAGGAATGTATGCAGATACATCACCTGCCTGTGTCTCGATGATCGGAAGTGCTGTGATAGAACCTCCGCCAAGTTCCTCTGACAAACGGCTGCTTCGCTCCAAAAGTCTGGAATGTAAGTAGAATACATCACCCGGATATGCCTCACGTCCCGGAGAACGCTCCAAAAGTAAGGACAATGCACGGTAAGCCACCGCATGCTTGGAAAGATCATCATATACGATCAGAACATCTTTGCCCTGATGCATAAAATATTCTGCCAATGCTGTTCCGGCATAAGGTGCTACATACTGCAAAGATGCCGGATCACTTGCGGTAGATGAAAGTACGATGGAATAATCCATAGCACCATGTTTTGTCAATGTAGATACGATCTTTGCTACAGTAGATGCTTTCTGACCGATAGCAACATAGATACAGATGACATCTTTGCCCTTCTGGTTGATGATCGTATCGGTTGCGATAGATGTCTTACCGGTCTGACGGTCTCCGATGATAAGTTCACGCTGTCCACGACCGATCGGGAACATGGAATCAATGGAAAGAATACCTGTTTCCATTGGTGTATCAACGGACTTTCTGTCTACGATTCCCGGTGCATCTTCCTCCATCGGACGATAGCCGTCTGCCTTGATCTCGCCGTTTCCGTCGATCGGCTCACCCAAAGCATTGACGATTCTTCCGATAAAGGCATCGCCTACAGGAATACCTGCTTTTTTCTTGGTTCTAACAACCTTTGTTCCTTCTTTGATCCCGGTATCTCTGCCAAATAAGATAACGCCGATCTCATTTGCACGGATATCCTGAACCATTCCTTTGACTCCATTATCAAAGATAACGATCTCGCCATACATTGCATGATCAATGCCGTAGATCGTTGCGATCCCATCGCCTACCCAGATGACTTCGCCTGTTTCCTTGCTCTCGTCATCCCAGTTGGCATTTTCGATCTCTTCCTGAATAATGGAGATAATATCTGTTGCACTTATTGCGCCCACAGGGGTCACCTCCCGGTTAATTTTCTTTCTAACTGACGGAGTCTGCCCTCATAACTTCTGTCAAATTCCTCATGGAATCCGCGGATCACATAGCCGCCCAAAAGCGACTCATCCACGCTCTCCGTCATTTCTATTTTATAATCTGGATACTTCTTTTGTAACAGTTGCTCTGCCTCATGGCGTGTCGCCTCATCCGGCTGGTCTGCAAAAATGATCTGCGCCCGCATGATGTGATTCTGCTCATCCCAGTACTGGTAATAAGCATCAAAGATCTGGCGCATCATATCACAGTTTCCCAGATGGCTCATCATTTTAAGGAAATTGACCATGACCTGTGGGATCTCTTCCAGCGCACATACACGCTCAATGATCTCCTGCTTTTTCTTTTCATCGATGGTCGGATTTTCCAGAACACTAAGAAGTTCCGGTGTCAAAAAGATGAGTGCATCCGTTTTTTCTACAACCGCACGTTCTACAGACAACTGGTACAAAACCTTTGCATTATTTACTGCTGCCTGCGTCATGAGCATCACCTGTCTTTACAATTTTTCTTGCTGCAATGAGCGCTAACTTCGCAATGTCTGCTTCCGCTGCCTTCGTTGCCTTTTCCTGCTCATTTGCAATATCACTTTTTGCTTTTTCAAGCATGGCATCTGCCTCAACTCTGGTCTTTTCCAGAGTTCTCTCGTGCTCCTTTTGTGCACGGTCTCTTGCCTCCAGAATAATCTGGTCTGCTTCTGTCTTTGCACTCTCCAACTTATCCTGATATTCAGCCTTCAATGCTTTGGCATCTTCCTGCTCTTTTTTTGCATCTGCGAACTGGCTTTTGACCATTTCATCCCTGGCATTGATCACATTCATGACCGGCTGATATAAAAACTTTTTAAAGATAGCATAAAGGACTAACAGATTGACTACCGTCCACAGGATGTTCCATGGATCTATACTCAGCATAACTGTGCCTTCCTTTCGTCTTTATTATTTCAGGAAAAGAATGATCAAAAGTGCGATAACGAAACCGTAAATAGCGGTTGCCTCGGCAAGGGCACATCCTAAAAGAAGTGACTTAGAGATCTTGCTTTCTGCTTCCGGCTGTCTTGCGATCGCATCTACTGCGGAAGATGTTGCCTTACCAATTCCAAGACCTGCTCCAATACCTGTTAATACTGCAATACCTGCTCCAATGGCTACTAATAATGTTGATGACATAATGTTTTCTCCTTTTTCTTTCAAATTTTATTTTGTTTATTCGGTTGCTTCCTTTATGAACAACCCGGTCAGGAATACAAATACATACGCTTGTATCAGACCATCAAAAATATCAAAGTAGCAGCTAAACACTGCCGGTACCACTGCCGGTACGACCATCTTTAAGAGTTCCATGATAACAAAGGAACCTAAGACGTTACCAAACAGTCGCATACATAGGGACAATGGCTTGATAAAAAGTTCCAGGATATTGATCGGTAAGACGACCGGCATAGGTTCGGCAAAACTTTTCAGCCAACCTTTCGTACCCTTGGCACGAACGCTGGAAGCCTGGATCAATACGATACTCATCAGTGCCAATGCCGCTGTGACATTCATATCCTTCGTTGGTGGCTTGAATCCCAGAAGTCCTATCAGATTCGCCACACCAATGTAGATGGCTACAGCAGAGAGATATGGAATGTAATCTTTTCCTTTCTCTCCTACGGTCTCGACAAAGAAGTCATGTAAGCCCTTGATACCGGTCTCCACTACGATCTGTCTGCGTCCGGGGTGTTCTACACTTAAGTTTCTGCCAAGGAAAAAGAACACGATCGCCAGTGCCGCCATGATGATCCATGTAACGACCACAGACTCGTAAATGGGGATCCCGCCAAAGAGGGGAATGGTAAAGACAGTCTCACAATTCAACTCTTCCATCAGACCATTTACCAGAGCATCCATCTGTATACCTCCTTTCTTAATATGTAATAATTTTCTTATTTACGATACGATTTTAGTCTTGCAAAAATTTAATGTCAATCATTGATTTTTCAGGCTTTAAAGGATTTTTTTCTACTTGTTTTTCATGTATCTTTCCCCTGTCATTTGGAAATTTCCACCCTCTTTTTGTGCAAATTGCACATTGTTTTTTTCTTCAAACAAGAGGTGATCTGGGCAAAAAAATTTTTCGTCAAAAAATTGACAAAAATTTCTCATTTTTTCCACATATTTACTTATATTTTGGCATATACAAAGTCTGGTGCGTGTCATAAAATTTATACACATCCCGCCATGTGTCTAAAGTCAGGGACGTTCCTTTTGCCACCAAAAGCGTCCCCTTTGGTCTTTTTCACAGACAGCCTTGCAAGATCTAGCGGTTGGCGATCTCGCGCTGCAAGGCGTTCCATACACGCTTCTTGTCCGCGCTCCATAAAGGCGCAAGCAGGGTCTTCTTATCCCCATCGCCTGTCATGCGGTGGATGACCATATCTTTTGGCAAAAGACTGATACAGTCTGCCACTAAGCCTACATAATCTTCCATGGTAAAGACAGGGCATCTTCCCGCCTCATATTCTTTTTCCAGATCTGTCCCCTTTAATATATGAAGCAACTGCAGCTTGATGCCATCAGTGCCGGACGCTCCCACATAGGAGACCGTCTCCCTCATCATGTCGGCTGTCTCACCCGGCAGTCCTAAGATCACATGCACGATGACTTCCAAACCTCTCTCTTTTAGGCGACTGACCGCCGCATCGTAAACCGAAAGCGGATACCCGCGCCGGATGTATTCCGCGGTCGCCGGGTGGATGGTCTGTAGTCCCAATTCTACCCATACCGGCTTTTTCTGATTTAATTCTTCCAAAAGATCCAAGATCTCATCATCCAGACAATCCGGCCGGGTCGCCACCGATAGGGCAAGTACGTCTTCCGGTTCTATGGCTGCCTCAAAGACCGGGCGCAAATAAGAAACAGGCGCATACGTGCCTGTATACGCCTGAAAATAGGCAATGTACTTGCCTGCTTTATTCTTTTTTTCCACTCTCATTTTGCCTGCGTTCAACTGCTTTTGCACAGCCTGACGCAAGGCACTCTGGTCTGCCTCTGTCAGTATCTCGCCCTTTTTTGCCTTTTGCAGGATCTTTTGCATATCCAGATGTTCTGCGAAATCACCACTCCCGGATGCCGAGCAAAAAATACAGCCTCGGGTATCCAAAAGTCCGTCACGGTTGGGGCAGGAACAGCCTGCATCCAGCGAGATCTTGTATGCCTTGGTGCCAAAGGTATGGCGCAGGTACTCATTCAGTGAATAATATTCCATCTTACATTCTTTCCGGTGCAGAAAATCCCAGCAGATCAATACAGATTTCTAGGACTTCCTTGGTCAGTTCCAACAAGCGGATGTAGCCTGCCTGCTTCTTTTCATCTTCCTCCGTCATGATCTTGGTCTCATGGTAGAAGTGATTGAATGCATTGGCAAGATCATAAATGTAAGCACAGATCCTGTGCGGTGCATTTTCTTCGTATGCGCCACGCATAGCACTGTTGAACTTGGCAAGTTCCAACATCAGAGACTTTTCACTCTCGGATGCTGCGGTCAGGATCTTTGCATCTGCTACCTTTTTGCCACTCTCCTCATACTTGTGCAAAATAGACTTCATACGAACGATCGTGTAAAGGATGTATGGACCTGTGTTGCCCTCGAAAGAGGTAAAGCGGTCAATATCAAAAATATAATCCTTGGATGCCTGATTGGAAAGATCCCCATACTTGATCGCAGAAAGTGCAACGATCCGGGCTGTCTTTCTCGCCTCGTCCTCATCCATGGTCTTGTTATCCATGATCTTTTCGTACATCTTTTCGTTGATCTCGGAAACCAGAGTCTCCAGACGCATAACACCGCCTTCTCTTGTCTTGAAAGGCTTGCCATCCTTACCGTTCATAGTGCCAAAACCGATGAATTTGAGTTCTGTCGTATCCGGTACGATGCCGGTCTTTCTTGCGCAACGGAATACCTGGACAAAGTGTAACTCCTGACGCTTGTCTGCCAGATAGATCACACTCGCCGGATGATAATCTTCCATACGCCAGATCAAAGTAGCCAGATCCGTTGTATCATAAAGGGATGCTCCGTCTGACTTTAAGATCATGCAAGGTGGAATCTCCTTGGTATCGGTGTCTTCCTTAACATCAACAACCAGTGCCCCATCACTGACATAGGCGTAACCATCTTTTTTCATCTTCTCTACCATGTCAGGAATGTATGGCTGCGCATCGGATTCCCCTTTCCACAACTCAAAGGACACATTCAGATTCTCATAATTCTTTTTCAGATCGCTGACTGACACATCTAAAATATGTTTTAAAAGTGCCTGATAGCCGCGATTTCCCTGCTGTAATGCAAAGGTTGCCGTCATGGCTTCTTCCTTATAAGCAGCATCTTCTTTTGACTTTGCACTGGCGGTCGGATAGATTTCTTCCAACTCGCTGATCGTAAATGGAGGTTCGCTCGGATACTCTCCTGTATAATCCGGATCAAAATAACAAAGATCCGGCTGGCGCAGACGAAGTTCTGTGATGATCAGTCCCATCTGTAAGCCCCAGTCTCCTAAATGCACATCACCGATCATATTGTCACCCATGAACTTGCCGATGCGCTTAACACTCTCGCCGATCACGGCAGAACGAAGATGTCCGACATGCAGTGGCTTTGCCACATTTGGTCCGCCGTAATCAACGATCACGGTCTTTGGCTCTGCAACCTTATCTACACCCTTTCTGTCGTCTTCTGCCATGGCATTGACATAGTCTGTCAGCAAGGTCGGAGCAAGGATAAGATTCAAAAATCCCGGTGGGCAGGCGATGACACTTTCAAACATAGGGTTGTCCTGTAATTTCTCACTGACCTCTGTAGCGATCGCGATCGGCGCCTTCTTGTATTCTTTGGCTGCCGCCATAGCACCATTACACTGGTATTCACACAGATCCGGTCTGTTTGACAAAGATACTCTGCCATATTTTTCATCGTAGCCACACGCCACGAAAGCATCTGTAATTTCTTTTCGGATCAAATCCAAGATTTCTTTCATATTCTTATCCCTTCCTACTAATTATAAATCCATGTGCGAGACAGGTGTTGGATCACTCTTCTGTCTTAAAGATCTTGAAGCGGTGTTTCCATAGGGCTTTCTTTAAGATCATGCCCAGAACGCAGATAGAAAGCACTTCACCGATGCCGACTGTCAGCATCAGATACCATACCGCATCCTCTAATCCGTACACATTGCGGAGTACGAGCGGTACAATGATGGTATTGGCGATCACCGGCGGCAAGGTAAAGGCAAACTTGGTCTTTCTTAAAAGATAAGTGCCAATCGCACCGATCAGGGTTGCCAGACTGCCAAAGATCACGTCGAGTGCCATGCATCCGGTCAGGATATTGCTGAGTAAACATCCAACAAAAAGTCCCGGGATCGCTGCCGGTGTAAAGATCGGTAAGATAGTCAGAGCCTCTGAGATCCTTACCTGGATCGCACCGTTTGCGAGTCCAAAGGCACTGATAAAATAGGTCAGTACCACATAAATAGCCGCAATCATTGCGGCCTGGGTCAATCGTAACGCACTTGTTTTTTTCATATGTAATTCTCCTTAGTTTTGTTTTACGTGTGGATGGTTTCGAACACACGTTGTAAATCCTTATGATTTTATCATAATTTGCGGTGTTTGGAAAGATGATAAATGGTACAAAGTAACATACATCCCAGCAGACATCCCGCACTATCTAACATGACATCCGTCACCTGCCCGCTCCGTCCCGGAACAAATAACTGATGGAATTCATCGGTTGCCGCATAGCCTGTCCCAAGGATCCAGCCAAAGAGTCCATAATGTCTTTTTTCAAAAGATGCCAAAGTGGCTGTAAGTAAGATACCGAGAATAGCATACTCTGTCGCATGGGCAGTCTTTCGCACCGGAAACTCGATGCTCT
>CAVLBP010000044.1:0-515 GCA_963661325.1 bacterium | reverse complement strand
GGCATACTTTGTCTGGTCTTTTTTCGACATAGAAGAAAAATCCGGTATTAAGACACTTCCTACCGTCATACCGACGCGCAGACTTGTCTTGGTCGATTCCGTCGCCGGCTGCGCCGAGAAGGAAAAGATCAGTAGCATCCAGAGGATGGAAAGGACGAGGTATGCAGTTGATTTGCATTTGTATGGTTTTCGTGTATTGGTATTCATAATTTGAACTCTTTCCTGCAATTTATATCATCCAGATGGCACAATGTAATTATCTCTATCAATTGCGCCAAAATCAGGCTGTTTCTATCTTAATTGTATTTAAGCCAAAGTGCAACTTTTATACGATTGTAGAAAATCTAAGAATAGACTATCCATCTGATTATCAGATGTTATCTTCTTTTGTTGTTTAAAATAACATATTATCTTTTTATTTGTATCTATCTTTCCAACTATAGTATTGTTTTATTAATTCTTTAGTAGTAAAATCTATATGTTATTTTATATAGGTTAATGTATTTATCCTATAT
>CAVLBP010000043.1:0-18110 GCA_963661325.1 bacterium | reverse complement strand
AGTAATCTGCAACTTCCTTTGCATATTTCAGATCAATGGCATCTTCGTTCATCCCTATTGCAAAGGTCTTGATCGGCTTGCCTAAGATTTTTTGTGAAATGGCACAGACCAAAGAGGAATCCAAGCCACCGCTCAAAAGAAATCCAACCGGTGCATCCGCATCCAGTCTCTTTTCTACGCCCTTGACCAAAAGTTCTTTGATCTTCTTACATGCCGTTTCTAAATCATCACTGCTGTAAGTCTGGCGTTTGGAAAGATCTTTGTAGCAGATGAACTTGCCATCCTCATAATAATGTCCCGGTGGAAATGGCATGACCTTATCGGATAGACCGATCAGATTCTTTGCTTCACTGGCAAACATGATCGAACCTTCGCTATCATATGCGTAAAACAAAGGGCGGATACCAATGGGATCTCTCGCTGCGATCAAGTCATCTTTTTCTGCATCATAAATGATCATTGCAAATTCCGCATCCAGTCGTTCAAACATTCCCACGCCGTATTTTTCATACATAGGAAGGATAATCTCGCAATCCGAATCACTTAAGAATGTATATCCCTCACCTTCTAAGATTTCCTTTTCCTGGCGAAAACCATATAACTCGCCGTTACATACCACATAATTTCCATGCAGGGAAAATGGCTGCATACCGCTTTCGGTAAGTCCCATGATCGCCAGTCTCTGAAATCCCAAAACCGAATCTCCGGCGATCTCTACCCGGCTCATATCCGGTCCTCTTGAAGTCGTCTCGGCAAAATGCTTTTGAAATTCCTCCATGGAAATATGCTTTTTTGCCAATGCCATAATTGAACACATATTTCTTGTCTCCTTCCCTTTCCAGCGCTGCCTGGATTTTTGTAAAAAAAGAAGGCGCCACAGATCAGTCTTAAAAACTAATCCGTGGCGCCTTTGCCATCTGAATTTATTTACATCATAGTCATTGTCTCTGGCGATGTCAATAAAAAATTAAAAATTGTATGCAATTTATACAAAATAACCAACATGTACAAATTTCATTGTTGCTTTTTGTAAATTTTTGCCATGTTCTAACCACTATAGACCATATTCTGCCTTGTACTCGTTATACATAGCCCGGAATTCCGGTGTGTTATTCTCCTTGAGGGTATCCAGATACTCATGGGTATCATAGACATCATCCTTGGTCTGGATCATACATACAGCAACATTGGAACAATGGTCAGATACACGCTCAAAATTGGTCAGCAGGTCTTCAAACGGTACGGAAAGTGCGATCGTACACTTGCCCTTCTGCAAACGCTTGATATGATGCTTCTTTGCCTTGTCGTTGATACCATCGATCACATCCTCCAAAGGCTCTACATGCTTTGCCAGTTCATAATCGTCTGTGTTAAACGCCTGCATGGTCATAGAAACGATCTTTTGCAGGGCGCGGATATAGGTCTGCAATTCTTCCTTTGCCTTGTCGGAAAATACCAGTTCCTTTTTGTTCATATCCTCTGCTGTCTCACAGATATTCATGGCATGATCGGAGATCCGCTCAAAATTGCCACTGCAATGCAGGATCGTAGAAATGGTCTGGTTGTCTGCAACACTGAGCGGCTTTGCAGATAATTTGATCATGTAGGTGCCAAGCATATCCTCAAAGGTATCGATCTGGCTCTCTAAACCTGCTACCCTCTTTGCCGTCTTTTTGTCGTATTGATCCAAAAGATCGGTAGAAAGGACTAAACATTCCTCTGTGAGTTCTGCCATCTTGCGGGCAACCGTCACACAGTGTCCAACAGCAAATGCCGGCTTCTCAAGGAAACGCTCGTCCAAAAGAGCAAGTTCGGATGGAAGTCCTTCCATCTCCTCGTCCTCATCATCGTCACCTCTTACCGTAATGGTTGCTAATTTCTCCAATACGCGATGGAATGGAAGCAGGCATACCGTGGCAACCACATTAAATACACTGTGGATCACTGCGATCCCTGCCGCATTGGCTGCGGTTCCCAAGAAGGCAAAATGCATAAATGCATTCAAAGTGTAAAATACGACCATAAAAAGGATCGTACCGATGATATTAAAATATAAGTGGACACATGCTGCACGCTTGGCATTCTTCTTGGCTCCGATCGCTGAAATCAATGCTGTGATACAGGTACCGATATTCTGTCCCATGATGATCGGAAGTGCTGTACCGAAGGTAACGCTGCCGGTGGCACAGAGTGCCTGCAAGATACCAACAGATGCCGAAGACGACTGGATCACTGCCGTAAGGACGGCACCGGCGATCATACCAAGTACCGGATTGGAAAACATGGTCAGGATACCGGTAAATTCCGGAACATCAGCCAGAGGTTTTACTGCATTTGACATGGTCTCCATTCCAAACATCAGGACGGCAAATCCAAGTAAGATACCGCCAATATCATGCTTCTTTTCATCCTTGGTAAACATCAGCAGGATGATACCGATCAGTGCTAAGATCGGGCAAAAGGATGTCGGCTTTAAGAACTGTAAAACAATGTTGCTGCTCTCGATGCCGGAAAGACTGACGATCCAAGATGTGACCGTCGTACCGATATTGGCACCCATGATGATACCAACTGCCTGTGACAGTTTCATAATGCCGGAGTTTACGAATCCGACGACCATGACCGTCGTTGCGGATGACGACTGAATGACTGCCGTAACTGCGGCACCTAAAAGTACACCTTTGATCGGTGTGGATGTCAATTTCTCTAAGATGTGTTCCAATTTACCACCTGCCGTCTTGGCAAGTCCATCTCCCATGGTCTCCATTCCATAAAGGAACATGGCAAGACCACCTATCATGGATAACACGCTAAAAATGTCCATCATTATCTCCTCTTATATGTTATTGTCAAAAATTTATGTAAAATATTTTTACACATACATTTACACTGTATAAGATTTGTATGTGAAATTCAAGTAAAATCCATGTAAAATCTATCTAAAGTATGGATTATTCCACACGCATGTCCTATACCATAAATGATCAATTTTCATCTATGGTCTCGTCCCTTAAGATGAGGACATCCCCCAGTTGCAGTTGGGTATCTTTTTGTGGCAGGATAGACAGATTATCGCGCAGGATCAGGTAGACCTTGGTATTGCCCTCATCCTCCACATCCTCTAAACATTTTCCTGACAATCTGGAATCCACCATGACCTCTGCGATCTCTTTGATATCTTCCTTGCCCCAATCTGAGATACTGCTCTTTCTATGATACTGCTCCACAAAACCTGCACTGATGATACCAGTCGGGATGGCAACAACACCTACCCCAAGATAGGCGATCACGATCGCCATGACACGTCCTAAGGTCGTGATGGGATAAATATCTCCGTAGCCCACCGTAAGCAGGGTACTCATGCTCCACCACATACCGCTAAAGGCGTTGCGAAAGACCTCCGGCTGGGCTGCATGTTCCACACTATACATACAAAGGCTGCTGGCAAGCATAAGGATCAGGACGATAAAAACCGAAGAAATGATCTGATTTCTTTTTTCATATAAAACGGTAGTGATCACATTAAAGGAGTCATATCTGGCATTCAGGCGGAACAGATGAAAAATTCGTGCCACGCGGAGCATGCGGAAGATCACCATGCCGGAAAGGAAGAATGCCGGGATGATGGTAAGCAAGTCCACAATGCCGTCAAAAGATACCAGAAAATGCAGACGCGACCGCAATTCACTTTTGTCCGGATAAAGATAATCTGCCGTCCAGATGCGCAAAGCATACTCTACACAAAAGACGAGCAGGGTGATACGTTCTATGATATGAAATAAGGGAAAAAGCACCGCCAGTTCCTGAAAGGTAAGTAAGACAGTCACCGCGATATTTGCAAAAATTGTGATCGTGATAAAGACATCAAATGCCCTGCTGATGCGATTACTTTTATCTCCGATCTGGATGATGTTAAAGACCTTTTCTTTCATAGTTTTCTCCAAATATGTCATGTAAAATATAGTATATGATTATCTGAAAAATCTGGATGTGGATTTTTACCAGGGCTATTATCTTGGGCGTCCGGCGTAGGATTACTTTTGTTCAATCAATGTGATAATAAATATCCAGTAGATAGTCACTAATGGATACAAATCGACCATTACTGGATACTTACCGGATATATTTGTATCCAGTAAGTATCCAGTAAATAATCGTTTGAATCTATGAACTCATTTTTACCTATTCTTCACTGAATATATATTTTGTACCAGGTCCATTTCCTGTTTTTTTCAAAATATTATTTTGTATCATCTTGTCTAGTAACCTGCGTGCGCCAGCCCGTGTTTTATATTCACACAATTCCATTGCTTGTTGTGTTGAAATACTACCATGGATTTTAAGATAATGTATTACTCTTTGTTCTTTATTCAAATTACCTACTTCATCAGTTTCCGTTGCGTCTGCCTGTCTGTTTATCCGCAAGTCAGCAGCCCCCGGAATATATACCACTTGTCCCACTTCGAGTTTTAATGTTACCCTATCATTCCTCTCTGAAAAATCAAATTCCGGTTTCTTCCAGTTTTGTTCTGCCCACGCTGACATAATCTTATCAACACCACTTCCGGCACGTTCACCAACATTTACAAATCCAAACATCTTTAGGATATTAGGATTTCGCGGATCACTATTCCCGCCTGCGTAAAATTCCTCTTTTGTTACTCTGATTGTCCCGGGATTAGAAATACTAAGTTCCCTGCCTTTTTTGACAACAAGAATTCCTCGTCTTCCGTAATAGTTTGCGTGTGCCAAGGCATTTGCCAATGCTTCTTCCAAAGCATCGTGGACATCCACCCTGTCTATACGATAGCCGTCTCTGCGGTTTGCAAACGGAACTGCTATATCATCGTCCATTCTGGTACGCACCTTGCAGAAAAAGTCGTAAATATTCCCGCTCCAATCGCCTTCATTAGAATGTGTACGGAATAACCAACGGACTGCTTTATCATCACATTCCTCTCGATAATCCAAGAAATAATTCGGGAAAATCTCCGTAATATAATAAGCCTCTCCAAAAAATAACAAGCCTGCTATTGTTGGCGATAATGTACCATTCTTATTCTTCGCCGCAGCTCTTAATTTCATAAGGAACTCATCATTTTCAAGTGTGTTCCACGGATGTCCATTATGTAACTGTTCAAAAATGATTCTATATCCTTTTATCGTATCTGGATTCAGAACTTCCAAGCCAAGTTCATCCAACACTTCCACATCCCCGGACACGTCTCTCTGGTCTGCAAACATTGCCCGAACCGCTTCTTCTGTGCAAAGAAAGTCGCCCTCATAGTCTCTTTTATAAGTACCTTTCATTGGATCTGTTCCAATATAAACCGGTTTATCATGCCTATCTGCTGCCGGTATGTCTATTCTAAGTATCTTTTTGCTCTCTACTTCAACAACCTGTACATGGTGATTCAAAAGGATATTTTTTGACACTTTATTTCTATCATTTAAAGTACTCCAGAAGTCCTTTTGATATTTGATAATCTGCTTATCCGTCAACCCCTCCACCGAAAAAGAATCCCTGTGTTCCTTAATTCCAAGTAAAATAGTACCACCGTTTGTATTTGCAAAAGAAGAATACGTCTCCCATAAACTCTCAGGAAGTCCACCGCTCGCCAACTTACATTCTCGCTCATGATCTTCGCCAAGGTTTAATTTATTTAATGTTTCCTGCCTCATCTATTCCCCCTCCTGCCCATTGTCTTGATACCACTGTGAATAAATGTCTTCTATGAAATCCACACTCGCCTATACATTACGATCACCATGTTTATAATATATTATTGTATCATAAGGTCATTATTCATACAATTTACATGCAAAAACCACATAACTTTGATTATACACTGCCCCATCATTTCTTCTCATCCAACAGCATAACCCCTTCTACCGGATTGTGGTCAATCGCACCAACAATGCGATGCGGTACATAAGGTTCTTCCAGATAGGCAATATCCTCTGCACTTAATCTGACCTCTACAGCCCCTGCGGCATCTTCCAAATGCTTTGCTCTCGTTGCTCCAATGATCGGTGAACTCACGCCCTTGGCATAATGCCATGCAAGCGCGATCTGTTGCATCTTGACCTGATATTTATCTGCCAGTTCTGCTACACGACGCACAATCTCCATATCCTGATCTTCTGTCCGATCATATTTTCCCTTGGCAACACGATCTGTCTTACTGCGCAAAGTATCCGTATTCCATTCCGGTCGTGTCAGATGTCCTGCCGCCAACGGACTATAGGGCATCAGAGACACACCCATCTGCTTACAGATTGGAATCAGTTCTCTTTCATCCTCTCGATATAACAGATTGTAATGATTTTCCATTGCCTCAAAGCGCGCCCATCCATATTCCTTTGCAACCATCTGCATATTGTAAAATTGATAACCATACATAGCAGATGCACCAAGTGCCCGCACCTTTCCAGCCTTTACCAGATCATTTAGGGCTTCCATGGTCTCTTCGATCGGTGTCTCATAGTCAAAGCGATGAATGATATAAAGGTCCAGATAATCTGTTCCCAATCGTTTCAGACTTCCATCAATTTCACGATGAATGGCCTCGACAGATAATCTTCCCGGGTTAAAATACACTTTAGATGCAATGACGACTTTATCACGCGCCACATTCTTTTTTAATGCATGTCCCAAATACTCCTCACTGGTTCCGGCGGAATATCCATTTGCCGTATCAAAAAAATTGATCCCCAAGGACAAAGCATCCTTGACGACTGTCTCCGTATCCTGCTCATTCAAGGTCCAGTCATGCATAGTGCCTGCTTTTCCAAAACTCATGCATCCCACACAAATTTTCGATACCTCGATATCTGTTTTTCCCAATTTCGTATATTCCATTTTCGTCACCTCGTCCTTTCCTATTCTCTTAAAATAAATCCAGCATATTATCCAGATAAATTACCTCGCGCACCTGCAACTGGTACTCCGGTTTGGTCATATAATAAAGTAAAAACTCTAGGATCAGCGCACTGCCCAGCCCACGTCCCTCGATCTTAAACTGCGAAAATCCCATAGGCAGATAAATATTTTGTATATCATTTATGCCAATAAATGCCGGACTTTTCATCGCTTTTGAAAAACGATAGCCCTCCTTAGCGTTTGCCGCCTTACATTGGTGTTCTTCTCCATCTAGCCCCAGACTCTTACGACTGACCGCCTCATAACAGGCTTTGCGATCCTGACAACCGATCGAACAACATTCATTACACAAAAACTCTACTTTATCTTTCTGTTCCTGACTTAGCGTCTGCCACTGATCCAATGCCTTATTCAACCGAAAATCCGGCACGACATAAGAAAAATCTTCCCGATCGATCTCTTTTTTGCACTGTGAGAAATCATCCAGCACTTTCGTCGTGGAGGATACAAAATAAAACTTCGGATAGTGTTCCTTGATGTAGTCAAGCAATAGCTCCGAATAGATGATAATGCCATTTTGACTCCGCCCGGTCTGCTCAAACATCTGACAAAGCCTGTTACATTTCTTGTCCGTAAGATGTGTCTTATCCAGCAAGGAATTGCTAAAGGTAAGCCGTGCCGAAATATCATACGCCTGCATCAGTTTTAAGACCTCCTCAGGCTTGCTCTCGCCAAAGCCTACACGTCCGCCGCCCCAGATACAATCCGCCGGTGCGCCATAGATAGAGCCTATCTCACACCAATCATAAAAGAATTCCCTATGTTCATAAAAGAGGGGCAAAAAGACGCGATAGAGGTCATAAAACTCAAATAAGCCCGGCAGATGATAATATGCCTTTTTTCCCATAATATACGCCTACCTTTCTCATCATTGCTATCATAACATATGCCTATAAAAAAGAGACGGAAAAGTTTCCTTTTCTGTCTCTTCATAGTGGACTAGACGGGAGTCGAACCCGTGTCCAAAAACCAATCCCCTGTCCTTCTACGAGCCTAGTTTGTTCTTTGACATTCCCTCTGCCGCCCGGGAACAAACACCCTTGCGGTTTTAGTAGCTTCATGATACGCCCATGGACGCAAAGCTTAGTCCATGTCGTTTCTCACATAGTCGAAGCCTGGGTCCTAATGTGTGAGTGCACTAGGTCAGACTACTGCCAAATTAGGCAGCGTATGCTAAATTATTATCTTCAGCGTTTAATTTTAATTTGGCCATTTAACGCATTACCATACGACTCGCTTCTCCAGCTTCATAATCCCTGTCGAAACCTTTACTAGCCCATATTCACTTGTAACTTCCAAGCCTCCTACTATAGACATCGGTGACTTGGAACAGATATATTATAACAAGTTGTGGCTTTTTTTCAAGTCAACTTGTCATTTCCTAGAATTGCATTTCCCATACACTAAAGATTGCGCACCTTGAAATCGCGTTCCGCTTCACGGCGCATATCCTTTTTGGCAATATCTGCACGCTTATCATAGAGTTTCTTACCTTTTGCCAGCGCAATTTCCACCTTGACAAGACTGCCCTTGAAATAGACTTCCACCGGCACCAAGGTATAACCTTTCTCGGCGATCTTGGCTTTTAACTTATTGATCTCTGCCTTGTGCATCAAAAGTTTCTTTGGGCGCAGCGGATCCCGGTTAAAGATATTCCCCTTTTCATAAGGAGAAATATGCATCTGATAAATGATCACTTCATCATTCTCGATCCGCACAAATGCCTCTTTGATGCTGCATTTTCCCATACGAAGCGACTTGACCTCTGTACCATGCAGTGCAATGCCCGCCTCGTATTTTTCTTCCAGAAAATATTCGTGATATGCCTTTTTATTGTTTGCTATGAGTTTCTTGCTCTCTTTACTCATCTTCATCCTCCGCCAAAACAAAGTCGATCGTGCGCGCCATGGTATCGCAATCCTCTACCACAACCTTAACACGCTGCCCCAGTTTATAATGTCGATTTGTGCGCTCTCCGACAAGTTCATAAGTTTCTTCCACAAACTGATAATAGTCCCCCTGGATCGTAGAAATATGCACGAGCCCTTCGATGGTGTTTGGCAGTTCCACATAAAGCCCCCATCCGGTCACACTGGAAATGATACCCTCAAAAGTCTCTCCGATATGCCGGCTCATGTATTCTACTTTCTTTAACTTGTCTACCTCTCGCTCCACCTCGTCTGCCCGACGCTCCAGACGGCTGGTCTCTGTCGCAATGACCGGCAGCAGCGATTCATAGTGTTCTCGTCTCGCCTCATTATATCTGCCACGCAGGTTTTCCTTAATGATACGATGGATCTGTAGATCCGGATAACGGCGGATTGGCGAGGTAAAATGGCAATAATAGTCAGCCGCCAATCCAAAGTGTCCTGTACATTCTACCGTATATTTTGCCTGTTGCATAGACCGCAGCGTCAATCTTGAGATAAAGTCCTCCTCCGGTGTCCCCTGGATCTTTCCCAGCAACTTTTGCAACTCTTTCGGATGCACCTCATCCGCGCCTCCCTTGATCGTATAACCGAAATTTCCGATAAAGGTAGCCAGTTTACGGATCTTCTCGCCGTCCGGCGTTGCATGGGTTCGATACAAAAATGGGATCTCCTGCCAATAAAAATGCTCTGCGACCGTCTCATTGGCAATGAGCATAAAATCTTCAATGATCTTGGTTGCCACATTGCGCTCATAAGGCATCACATCCACAGCATGTCCCTGCGCATCCAGAAGGATCTTTGTCTCCGGAAAATCAAAATCAATGGAACCTCGCTGCATACGTTTCTTGCGGATCAGACCGGATAATTCCTCCATCAAGGTAAACATAGGCACCAATTCCTGATACCTTGTGCATTCCGCCGGATCCTTATCTACCAGGATCTTTTTGACCGATGTATAGGACATACGCTCATCAATATTGACGACCGTTTCCGCGATCGTATGATCGACCACGTTTCCCTTGGCATCCAGCGTCATGATACAGGAAAGTGCCAGACGGTCTTCCCCAGCATTTAGAGAACAGATACCATTGGAAAGCGTGTGCGGCAGCATAGGGATCACGCGGTCTACCAGATAGACACTGGTCCCCCGCTTTTTTGCCTCCTCATCCAGAGCACTCCGCTCCTGCACATAATTTGACACATCAGCAATATGCACGCCCAGTTCGTAACCGTCGCCCTTGCGGCAGATGGAAATGGCATCATCCAGATCCTTGGCATCTTCTCCATCAATGGTCACCATGGTAACCTCGCGCAGGTCCAGTCGCCCGGCACGGTCGGCTTCCGACACCGCATTCGCCACACGCGTCGCCTGATTTAAGACTTTTTCCGGGAATTCCGTCGGCAGGTCAAAGCCGCGCACGATCGACATGATATCTACGCCCGGATCATTACGGTGCCCTAAAATCTCTGTGATCACGCCCTCCGGGTTGCGGTTCTTTTTGCCATAACTTGTGATCTGACAGACCACCTTATGTCCGTCCACCGCATGCATGTCCTTCCCCTGCGGGATAAAGATGTCCTGCGTGATCCGTGCATTGTCCGATACGACAAATCCATAATTTTTTGACTTTTCATACGTTCCGACGACCGTCGAAATATCATGGGACAAGACCTCTATGATCTTGGCTTCTCTGCGCTTTCCCTTAGACGGTGGCAAAAGTTCGATCCGCACCTGATCTCCGTGGAAAGCATTTCCTACATACTCCTCCGGAATATAGTAGTCCTCGTCCTCATCCTCCACACAAACAAAGCCAAAGCCCTTGGCATGGCTGATAAAAGCACCCTCTTTTACCACTTTTTCTGCCTTCTGGTACTTGCCCTTTTTGGATACCTGGGCTTTGCTCTCCTCGACCAGGGCATCCAGCACTTCCTGTAGATCCGGGCGCTTGCTCTTTGGGATATCTAAAAGCATGGCGATCTCTTTTGTTCGCATAGGAACATAGAGTTCATCGCACAAAAGACCATATATCATTTTTTTGCGTTCTTCCAATTTTTTCTCATTCATATCCAATCTCCCTGACATCACTAGGATGCCCCGTCCTCACTCTTTTCATAAAGAAAAAAGCCACCGTTTCCACGATGGCTCACATACCTATGATTAAAAACTTCCGATATTCAAAACTGCGGCAAGCACAAAGAATAATAAAACAAGAACACTGGTGATCTTGACGAGCATCCCCTCTTTGGAATGTCCCTTATTCTTGCTCCAGTATGTCTCAGATGTCTGTCCGCTCAAAGAACCAAGACCTGCTGACTTACCTTCCTGCATCAGAATAATCACGATAATAGCCAAACATATAATAATAAATGCAATCATAAGAATTGTCTTTAATACTTCCATGAGAACCTCCTAATGTAAGCCCGTAATTACGAGCCATTCGTCACAACTTAACAAAGTATAACATAGTCATACCTTATACGCAAGAGTTTTTTATAGACCGCCCCCATGACGCCCCCATGAAAGGGCAAAAAAAGAGACGTTCCTCTTCAAAAGGAACGCCTCTGAAAAATGCTATATTTTAGTAAGCAACACCCTGTGCGATCATAGCATCTGCAACCTTTTCAAAGCCTGCAATATTAGCGCCGGCAACCAGATCTCCGTCTAAGCCGTACTTTGCAGCAGCATCGAGTGAGTTGTGTACGATACCTGTCATGATATGCTGTAACTTCTCGTCAACTTCTTCAAATGTCCAGTGTAATCTCTCAGAGTTCTGGCTCATCTCAAGTGCTGATGTTGCAACACCACCTGCGTTTGCAGCCTTTGCCGGTCCAAAGAGGATACCCGCCTTCTTGAATGCTTCAACAGCGGCTGGTGTAGAAGGCATGTTTGCACCTTCACATACAGCAAGAACGCCATTGTCGATCAACATCTTAGCATCATTTTCATCCAATTCGTTCTGGGTTGCACAAGGAAGAGCGATATCACACTTCACTGACCAAACACCATGCTCTCCGTTCTTCTTCTCATGGTATTCAGCAGATGGACGTGCAGCAGCATACTCTGTCAGACGAGCACGCTTTACTTCCTTTACTTCCTTCAAAAGGTCTACATCGATTCCTTCCGGATCATAGATCCAACCGGTAGAATCTGAACATGTCACCGGCTTACCGCCTAACTGATATGCCTTCTGGATAGCGTAGATAGCAACATTTCCTGCACCGGAAACTGCAACTGTCTTGCCGTTAAAGTCTGTATTTCTGAGGCTCTTTAATGCTTCCTGGGTGTAATAGCAAAGTCCGTAACCGGTTGCTTCGGTACGAGCAAGAGAACCACCATAGGTAAGTCCCTTTCCGGTAAGTACTCCGGTAAATTCGTTGCGCAGTCTCTTGTACTGACCATACATAAATCCGATCTCACGTCCGCCGACACCGATATCTCCGGCTGGAACGTCTGTATCAGCACCGATATGCTTTTCAAGTTCTGTCATGAATGCCTGGCAGAATCTCATGATCTCCATGTCTGACTTGCCCTTAGGATCAAAGTCAGAACCACCCTTGCCACCACCGATTGGAAGTGTTGTCAGGCTGTTCTTGAAGATCTGTTCAAATCCAAGGAACTTGATAACTGAAAGATTTACAGATGGATGAAGTCTAAGACCTCCCTTGTATGGTCCGATTGCAGAGTTGAACTGTACTCTGTATCCACGGTTGACCTGAACCTTACCATTGTCATCTACCCAAGATACTCTGAACTGGATGATACGCTCCGGCTCAACGATACGCTCGATGATGCCCCATCTCTCCAATTCCGGATTGGCTGCCACAACAGGCTCCAAAGATTCCAGAACTTCTGCCACTGCCTGCAAAAATTCTTTCTGCTCTGCGTTACGGCTCTCAAGTCCGTCGTAAACTCTCTGCAAATAACTACTCTCGAATTTCATTTTAATGTTTCCTCCTTCTCAAAACGCGTTCAGACTTTGTATGCACAAAATCTAGTGCTATTATACACTTTATCATGTTGAAGTGCAATTCATAAAAATCATTTATGCATAAAAAAGGATCTTCTATGCATAATTACACAGAAGATCCCCATATATCATTTTCGATCAGACGTTGATCTCAGCCTTTACACCGAGAACGTCTTTATTTTCATCCAGGATCGGTCGGATGACTTCTTCTAAGTATTTAACAACCTGACGAGGCGCGCGTCCAACATACTTGTCCGGCTGCATGGTTGCTTCCAATTCTTCCAATCCCATCGGGAACTCATCATCTGCTGCGATCAATTCTAGGAGGTTGTTATCCTTGCCCTCTACCTTGACCGTCTTTCCTGCTTCCATGGAAAGAGTTCTGATCTTTTCGTGCAGATCCTGGCGGTTGCCGCCATTCTTTACCGCATCCATCATGATGTTCTCGGTTGCCATAAATGGCAGTTCACTGCGCAGTCTCTTTTCAATGACCTTTGGATAGACCACAAGACCATCTACGACATTCAGACACAGATCTAAGACACCGTCACATGCCAAAAATCCCTCAGCGATAGAAAGTCTCTTATTTGCTGAATCATCCAGGGTTCTTTCAAACCACTGGGTTGCAGATGTGATCGCCGGATTCAATGCATCAATGATGATATATCGTGATAAGGATGCGATACGCTCACTACGCATCGGATTGCGCTTGTATGCCATGGCAGATGAACCGATCTGACTCTTTTCAAATGGCTCCTCCACTTCTTTTAAGTGCTGGAGCAGACGGATATCGTTGCTCATCTTGTGTGCAGACGCCGCAATGCCTGCTAAGATGTTGCAGACTCTGGTATCCACCTTGCGGGAATATGTCTGTCCGCTGACCGGATAGCACTTCTCAAAGCCCATCTTCTTGGCGATCATCGGATCGATCTTATCGATGGTCTCCTGATCTCCCTGGAAGAGTTCCAAGAAACTTGCCTGTGTACCGGTGGTTCCCTTAGATCCCAAAAGTTTTAAACTAGACAAAACATAATCCAGATCTTCCAGATCCATAACGAACTCATTTAACCAGAGTGTCGCACGCTTACCAACAGTTGTTGGCTGTGCCGGCTGAAAATGCGTAAACGCAAGGGTAGGCATGTCCTTATAAGTATCTGCAAACCTTGCCAGTTCCGCAATGACATTGACCAGTTTCTTGCGCACCAAAAGAAGTGCATCACGCATGATGATGATATCTGTATTATCTCCTACATAGCAGGAAGTCGCACCCAGATGGATGATACCTGCTGCCTTCGGGCACTGTTTGCCATAAGCATAGACATGGCTCATGACATCATGACGAACCTCAGCCTCTCTCTTCTGTGCCACATCATAATTGATGTCATCGATATGCTCTTTCATCTCATCGATCATATCCTGTGTGATGACCGGCTTTCCGTCCTGGCTCAGTCCTAATTCCATCTCTGTCTCTGCAAGTGCAATCCAGAGTTTTCTCCATGTGGAGAACTTTTTATCCTGTGAGAAGATATACTGCATTTCCTTGCTGGCATATCTCTCTGAAAGTGGGCTGCTGTAACGATCTGTACTCATACTCTCCTCCTATAAATTGCGTTCCAATTTCTTTGCCATATCGATCTCTTTATCAAAATACTCACCGCGAATATCCTCCTTTGGCGGCTCCATCGGATATTTACCGTTGAAGCAACCTCTACAGATCGGCAGGCCCTCTACCATCTCATCCAGGCGTTCCATGCCCAGATATCCAAGAGAATCTGCACCAATGATCTTGCGGATATCCTCAATGGATCTCTTGTAAGCAATGAGTTGTTCGCGCTCCGGTATATCCGTTCCAAAATAACATGGCCAGAGGAATGGCGGCGAACTGATACGCACATGTACTTCCGTCGCACCTGCCTCACGAAGCATACGCACAATGCGGTCTGATGTCGTTCCACGCACGATGGAGTCGTCGATCATAACGACACGCTTGCCTGCTACGGCTTCTTTTAAGACGTTCAACTTGATACGCACGCTGGATTCACGGCTGCTTTGTTTTGGCTTGATAAAGGTACGTCCCACATAGCCATTTTTTACAAAAGCAGTTCCGTAAGGAATTCCGGATTGTAAGGAGTAGCCGAGGGCTGCCGCATTTCCGGACTCCGGTACACCGGTAACTAAATCCGCCTCAACCGGTGAGTCCATGGCAAGGAACTTGCCAGCCTTGATACGACTGCCATAAACGCTGACGCCGTCAATATGGCTGTCCGGTCTTGCAAAATAAATATATTCAAAAATACATCTGGCTTCTTTTTCTTTTGGAAGTGCCATTTCCATATCGGACTCGATGCCCTTTTCCGGTGTGATCGTAACGACCTCGCCCGGCAAGACATCACGGACAAACTCTGCACCGATGGTATCCAGCGCACAAGTCTCAGATGCTAAGATATAGGCATTGTCACGCTTACCGATACAAAGCGGCTTGAAGCCGAAAGGATCTCTGGCACCAATCAGTTTTCGTGGGGATGCCACAACAAGTGCATAGGCACCTTTTAACTTCATGCAGGCACGGCGTACTGCCTCCTCTGCTGTCTTAGACTGCAAACGCTCTCTGGCAATATGATAGGCAATAACCTCGGAATCGATCGTTGTCTGGAAAATGGCTCCGGTATATTCCAGATCCTTTTTCAGTTCCTTGGCATTGATCAGGTTTCCGTTGTGTGCCAGTGCCAGTGTTCCCTTGACATAATTTAAAACAAGTGGCTGTGCATTTTCTCTGGTGGACTCTCCTGCGGTCGAATAACGGACATGTCCCACACCGATATCGCCCCGCATCTTTTCCAAGGTCTCGCCGTCAAAAACTTCATTGACCAGTCCCATGCCCTTATAAGAGGTGACCTTGCCCTTTGGTCCGCTCGTCTCACTGACAGCAATACCGCAGCTTTCCTGCCCTCTGTGCTGTAAGGCAAACAATCCATAATAAATGGAGGAAGCCACGTCACCGCCGTCAAAATCATACATTCCAAAGACACCACATTCTTCATGCAGTCCTTCAAACGGCATAGTCTTATTTGAATCTATTGTCGTCATCTGCATCTCCCGTCTACGCTCCAAATTTCTTTCCTGTCAGCATTTCAAATGCTTCTTTGTATTTTGCGATGGTCTTGTCAATGACATCATCCGGAAGCAGATAATCACTGTCCGGATTTGCCTTTAACCAGTTTCTTACAAACTGCTTGTCAAAAGAAGGCTGTCCCTGTCCTGCCTGATAGCCCTCCAATGGCCAGAATCTGGAAGAATCCGGTGTCAGCATCTCATCAGCCAGAACCACATTGCCTTCCTCATCCAGACCAAATTCAAACTTGGTATCTGCAATGATGATGCCCTTGGTAAGTGCATAATCTGCGCACTTCTTGTAAAGTGCAAGTGTATATTCCTTGATCTTGGAAGCGTATTCCTCTCCCTTGCCAAGGAAAGCCTTTTCCAATACTTCTACAGACTGTTCGTAAGAAATATTTTCGTCATGCAGACCGATCTCAGCCTTTGTTGATGGCGTATAGATCGGTTCCGGCAATTTTTCAGACTCCTGTAAGCCAGTCGGAAGGGTGATACCGCATACTGTGCCGTTCTCCTGATAACTAGCCCAGCCGCTTCCTGTGATGTAACCACGGACGATACATTCGATCGGGATCATCTGTAACTTTTTACACATCATGCTCTTTCCTTCATATTCCTTATTTTGGAAGAACTCCGGCATATCTTTCACATCCACTGAGATCATGTGGTTTGGAACGATATCCTTGGTGTAATCGAACCAGAACTTAGACATCTGTGTCAGGATTGCTCCCTTGTCTACGATCTTGTTCTTTAAGATCACGTCAAATGCAGAGATACGATCGGTGGCTACCATGATGATGCTGTCACCATTATCGTAAACTTCGCGGACCTTGCCTTCTTTCATTGGTTTCATTTGTCTTTCCTCCATTATCCTTAATTATTATGCTTTTATGATATACGCCTGCAAAATACAGGCGGATCTTACTTTTTGATCAAAAGAGACTTGCCTGTCATTTCTTCCGGCTGTTCCATACCCATCAGTTCGATAAGGGTCGGAATGATATCTGCTAAGCACCCATTTTCACGAAGACCATAGGAAGGATCTGCGTTTACCAGGATGAATGGTACCGGATTGGTCGTATGTGCGGTCAGTGGCTCGCCTGTCTCGTAGTTTACAAGCTGCTCGCAGTTACCATGGTCTGCACAGATAAACATAGTGCCATCTACAGACTTCAGTGCTTCTACTGCACGTCCCACACAGGTGTCAACGGCTTCTACCGCTTTGATGGCTGCTGCCTCAACGCCGGTATGACCTACCATGTCCGGATTTGCAAAATTGATGATGATCACGTCATACTTGTCAGAAGTGATTGCATCACATAATTTGTCACATACTTCATAAGCACTCATTTCCGGCTGAAGATCATAAGTTGCAACCTTTGGAGACTTTACAAGGATGCGGTCCTCGCCCGGGTTCGGCTCCTCTACTCCACCGTTGAAGAAGAAAGTAACATGCGCATACTTTTCTGTCTCGGCAATTCTTGCCTGAGTCTTTCCATGTGCTGCTAAAAATTCGCCGAAAGTATTGTGCAACTCTACCTTGTGGAATGCGATCTCCTTATTCGGGATCGTCACATCATACTCGGTAAAGCATACATAGGTAAGCGGCAGACGCTGACCTCGGTCAAATCCGTCAAAATCATCACTGCAGAAGGCTCTTGTGATCTCTCTCGCACGATCCGGGCGGAAGTTAAAGAAGATCACGCTGTCATCTGCGGATACCTTGCCGATCGCCTGACCGTCTTCTGTGATCACAGTCGGGATCACAAACTCATCTGTCTTGCCATCATCATAAGATGCCTGCATCGCACTGACAGCATCGCTTGCTGTATTGCCCTCGCCAAGAGTAAGTGCGCGATATGCCTTTTCCACACGATCCCAGCGATTGTCACGATCCATAGCATAGTAACGACCGGAAAGACTGGCGATCTTGCCGACACCGATCTTTGCCATCTCCTCTTCCAAAGCCTTGACATATTCAATACCGCTGGTCGGTGCTGTATCACGGCCATCCATAAAGCCGTGAACATAAACCTTACTCAAGCCCTCACGCTTTGCCATCTCGAGCAATCCATATAAGTGGGTAATGTGGCTTTGCACACGATCCGGGCGGAAGTTAAAGAAGATCACGCTGTCATCTGCGGATACCTTGCC
>CAVLBP010000042.1:0-18272 GCA_963661325.1 bacterium | reverse complement strand
GTAGCCCCATGGAGTGGGCTTTACCTCGGCAGTGCCGGATGTGCATCCGCTTTACTTGTTTATCACAACATGACACACGACCAAAAGGATCTGGGCAATTATGTAGAAGATCCTTTCCCTTTACACAAATAATCAAATGGAGGAATTATCATGGCTAACATCAAAACCAACATCGCAGAACTCGTAGGACATACACCGCTCATGGAATTTGTAAACTACGAAAAAAAGTATCAGTTACAGGCAAAACTTCTTGGAAAATTGGAATATTTCAATCCTTCCGGCAGCATCAAGGACCGTGCTGCCCTCAATATGATCCTCGCGGCAGAGCGTGACGGCATTCTGCATCCGGGAGATACCATTGTGGAAAACACCAGTGGAAATACCGGTATCGGACTTGCGGCATTTGCAGCATCCCGCGGTTATCATCTGGAAGTATTCTTAGAGCCAAACCAGTCTGTAGAACGTCAGGCTATGCTCAAGGCATACGGTGCCACGCTGCACCTTATGACCGACCTGCCTTCCGTAGCCGAGGCTTTGGCAAATGGAACTTTTTCCACCCAGTTCTACCAGGATGAGCTGCAAAAGTACTGTGACAGCCAGCCAAGCAACTACTACTTTATCAACCAGTTGGCAAACAAAGCAAACCCGGATGTCCACTACGAGACAACCGGTCCTGAAATCTGGGAAGATACCGATGGTAAGGTTGATATTCTTGTCGCAATGTCAGGAACTGCCGGAACCATTACCGGTTTGTCCCGCTATTTCCGCGAGAAGAATCCGGATATTGAAATCGTCGCCGTGCAGGCATCACCGGCATCCAGACCATCTCCTGAAAATCCTCATCCGGCAACTATTGACGGTGTAGCACCTTTTGGCGATCCCGGATTTCCGGATGCGCTCAAGGCTCCATTTATCGTCGGTTTCCACTATGATGAATGCTTTGATGTCGACGGCGAAGATGCCTATGCTACCGGTCGGGAACTCGCCCGGACAGATGGTGTTTTCCTGGGTCAGTCAGCAGCCGCCGCTTTATATGTGGCCCGTAAAGTAGCCGAACGGCCGGAAAACGCCGGTAAGAACATCGTCGTTATGCTTGCCGATAACGGAATGAAATATTTAAGTACGGATATGTACAAACTATAAAAAGAACGCCAACCGACGATCTCGGTTGGCGTTTTCTTTACCTCTTTATTTTGTAAAGGCTTTTTCCAATCTCTCCAATGCCTCTTGCAAGGTGCTGCGTGGACACGCTACATTGATACGTTCAAAACCTTTCCCAGATTTACCGAAGATGGCTCCGCTATCCAGCCAGAGTCCAGCCTCGTAGATGACCTTGTCCTCCAGTTCCTTTTGACACAGCCCTGTGCCCCGGAAATCCAGCCAGACCAGATAAGTTCCCTCCAGATCGATCATCCGAACTCCCGGCAGCCGTTCTTCTACAAAGGATCTGACATAGTCAATATTTCCCCGCACATAAGACAGCATACCCTCGTACCACTCGCCCCCATGTGCATAGGCAGCCTGACAGGCAACCAGACCCATGAGTCCGATCTGGCTGACACCTGCTGCATCCAGTTGATGGATAAACGCCTTGCGCAGATTTTCGTTTTTAATGATGATATTGGATACCTGCAAGCCTGCAATATTAAAGGTCTTGCTCGGAGAGGTACAGGTCACTGTGATGTCCGCTAAGGCGTCACTCAGCCCGGCAAAGACATGGTGCTGCCCCTTGAAAATAAAGTCATGATGGATCTCGTCACTGATCACCGTCACACCATGGCGCAGACAGATCTGCCCCATATGCAAGAGTTCTTCCTCCGTCCATACGCGTCCCAGCGGATTGTGCGGATTGCAGAGAAGAAATAACTTGATATTCTCGCGCACAATCTTATCTTCAAAGTCCACAAAATCAATATGATAACGATCGTCCTCGCCCAGCACCAGATCATTGCTGATCACGCGTCTGCCATTATCACGGATAACTTCTGAAAACGGATAATAGACCGGCGACTGCAAAAGCACACCATCGCCGCATGTGGTATAAGCCTTGACTGCCATGGCAAGTGCTAAAACGATGCCCGGTGTCTTTACCACCCATTTCTTTTCGATCTCAAACTGATGGCGCCCCTGCATCCATGCATGCAGTGTCTCAAAATAGGCGTCATCTGACTCACTGTAGCCAAAGATTCCGTGCGAAACAGTCTCTACGATAGCATCCTGTATATAGGAAGATGTCTGAAAATCCATATCTGCCACCCAGAGCGGCAGGATATCCGCCGGCATGCCTCGCTCCACCGCAAAGTCGTATTTTAAGCACTTGGTCCCTTTTCGATCGATCGGTCGGTCAAAATCTAAGTTTCTCTCTGCCATGATTTCTCCTTTTTGTATCTCTTTCTTCTATGCTTTCTAGCCCTCGATTTCCTGCTCTGCCTCGGCAAAGACCTTTTCCAATTCTGCTAAAAGGTCTTTGGCATCCTCAATGCCTACAGACATACGGAGGGTACATTCGGTAATGCCGTTTTTCCTGCGGATCTCATCCGGTACATCTGCATGGGTCTGGGTCATCGGATAAGTCAGAAGCGTTTCCACGCCTCCCAGACTCTCCGCATATTTGATCATACGCACTTTTCCAAGAATGGCATAGGCGTATGCCTGATTTTTCACCTGAAAGGTAAGCATGGCACCAAAACCGCGCGCCTGCTTCTTCATGATCTCATGTCCCGGATGGCTCTCTAAGCCCGGATAGATCACCTCGGTGACGCAGGACTGCTTTTGCAGCCAGTGCGCGATCTCCATAGCATTTGCCTGGGCGCGCTCCATACGGATACCCAGGGTCTTGATCCCACGCTGGATCAAAAAGCAATCAAATGGAGCCAGACCAGCCCCGGTCGTCTTGATCAGGAAACGAAATCTTTCACTGATGTCCTCCCGGTTTGTCACCAGAAATCCTGCCAGCGTATCGTTGTGTCCGCCTAAGAACTTCGTTCCGCTATGGATGACAATGTCTGCCCCCAGATCCAAAGGATTCTGGAAATATGGGGATAAAAAGGTATTATCCACGATCAAAAGGATGTCATGCTTTTTTGTCAACTGTGCCAAGGCAGCGATATCCGTGACATTCATCATGGGATTGGTCGGTGTCTCAATATAGATTGCCTTGGTATGTGGCTGGATATAATCCTCAACATTGACCGCATGACACGGCACAGTGGAAAAGGTCAGTTCGTTTTTGGATGACACATGGGTAAACAGGCGGATGCTCCCACCATACAGGTCTTCATCCACGATCAGATGGTCTCCCGGCGCAAACAACTCCATCAGCATGGTAATGGCAGCCATACCTGTAGTAAAGGCAAGTGCATCAATACCGTTTTCCAGACTTGCTACGATCTTCTCCAGATGCTCTCTGGTCGGATTTTGCAGGCGACTGTAGTCAAATCCTGTGCTCTGTCCCACGCCCGGATGTGCATAAGTTGCGGTCTGATAAATGGGATAGGAAATCGCGCCGAAGTGGCTACAGTCTCCTTCCTCCTCTTCTAAGTGTAAACATTTTGTCTCAAATCCTCGTGCCATAATTTCCCCTCTATTCTTTCTTCGCAATAAGGTGTTTTCATGTTATCATTCTATTCCTAGTATGTCAATAGGATTTCTAGTGTTTTATATTTTATTGCAAATATGAATTATCAATTACATAAAAAGGATCTGACATGAAATGCCAGATCCCTAAAGCCTCTATGGCCTTGTCTATATCACTCAAACAGCCCCTTTTACAGCAAACATCTCTCCGGTAAAAATCTCGTCATCGCCGCCGACGCTTTTTACATATACGCCTGTATAAAGCGGTTTGACCGGCTTATAGGTCTTTTCGTAGTATGGTGTTTCCGTCTCACCATAGAGCGGTCCAAAGTCCTTTGTATAGTATCCCTTGATCTTTACCACTTCCTCCGGAATGATTCCAAACTGATCCATGGTTTGTGTCAGTGCTTCGATAACAGCGGATTCCTGAATTTCAGAATCTCCCTGTCCAACAACCTGTCCTTTCTCATCCAAAGAGTGACGCAGAGATGCATAGGTAAATGGTCCTGCCTGCACTCCCTGGGCAAAACCTTTCTCTGTTTTTCCGCAGAACTTTTTACGGAAATCAATATTTCCCCATTCCGGCAGCACATCCTGTCCGCCACATCCAAGGATAGCAAACATCTCCGTTTCTACCAACTGCGCCGGACGCGTCAGTTTGTCCACAAGGGCATCCGAAAATACAATCTTTTCCTTCGGCAATCTAATTTCCTGTCTGCCTTCATCCCAGGTCTTTTCATAATCCTCTGTGACATATTTCTTTACCTTGATAATATCTTCCGGCTTTGCCCCAACCTGATCCAGTAAAGCCAATTCCTTCTCAAAGATAAAGTCTGACTGTTTGACCGCATCTCCTTCTCCGGCTACCATACCGCCTGCCAGCACACTGGTCGTTCCTCCTACATAGACAAATGGTCCCACCTTTACCATGCGGCTGTAACCCAGTTTGTCCTCCAGGGGTGAACCGGAAGCAAAATTTGTTCGTTTCAGCAGAATGCCCTCCCATTCTTTTCCTTCATGACAACCAACAATGGCATTCATCTCAATTTCTACCAACTGAGTCGGACGCGTCAGTTTATGGATGGTAACAACTGTCAAAAGCGGACGCACTTCCCGGAAGATTTCACTGTATGCGCGAAATCCTTCACCGCTCTCAAAGTCCGGTGTTACGTACATCTTGACAGAGAATACATCCTCCTTGACAGCACCGGTCTGTGCAATCAGTCGCAGCAATTTCTCCAAGACATACTTCACCTGTCCATAGGAATCCCCTTCTGCCACCATACTACCGTCCGGCTGCACGCTGGTCGTTCCTCCCACATAGACAAATGGTCCTACCTGGACGATACGACTATAACCGTCAATCTCCTCCATTGGTGCTCCAGACGAATAATTTGTTCTCTTTAGATCCATTCTTGTATCCTCCTCATCCTAATTTTTTACAAAAGAAAAAGTCAATGGTAACCAAACGTCACCATTGACCTCTCGATTGTTTTAGTATAAACCCTCGTATAATACAAGAGTCAATCCCATCTCTGTTTTATTTTATAATGCCTCCCTGATGGCTGCCAGCAGTTCGTCATAAGTCTCATATGCCGGAATATCCGGGTTGTCCTGCTTGATCTGGTCGGTAGACTTAAAGAGGAAACCTGCCTTGCTCGCCTTGATCATACCCAGATCATTGTGGCTGTCACCAGAGGCGATCGTATCATAACCGATGGACTGTAATGCCTTGACCGTGGAATACTTGGAATTCTCAATGCGCATCTTAAAGCCGGTGATCTCGCCATCTTCTGCCACTTCCAAAGAATTACAAAAAATCGTCGGATATCCCAGTTTCTTCATCAGTGGTCCTGCAAACTGGGTAAAAGTATCGCTGATAATGATGACCTGTGTCATTTCACGTAACTGATCTAAAAATTCTTTTGCCCCCGGGATCGGATCGATCTTTGCGATCGTCTCCTGGATCTCCTTTAAGCCAAGTCCATGTTCCTTTAAAATACCAAGTCGCCAGTGCATCAGTTTGTCATAGTCCGGCTCATCTCTGGTCGTTCTCTTTAATTCCGGGATGCCACTCTCCTCGGCAAAAGCGATCCAGATCTCCGGCACCAACACACCTTCTAAGTCCAAGCATACAATGTTCATCTTTTTATTCTCCTGCCTTTATTTTCCTTTTGTGGTAAGTATAACATACCAGACCCCCGGACACAAATAAGGGAAGATAAAAAGATACCAGCCGCTCCAAAACGATCCCGCTTTGTATGCCATAGCCTGCACCCACGCCCTGCAAGATCTGCAAAGAGGTCAGTTCCGTGATTCCCTGTGCTCCCGGCAAAGGCAGCATCTCCACCGACATCACGATATAGGCTTTGGCAAAGATAAACTTTGCAAGAGCAGCAGGCGATAGCGCATCCGGCAGGATCAGCAAGCCCAGAACCATAAATTGTAACAAGCGCTGTAACAGGGTGAGCAAAAAGCATAAAAAAATGGTCTTTTTCTGCTTACCGATATAGGCTCCCGCCATTTTATACTGTTCCACAAACTCAAAGACTTTTTGTTCCCATGCTTTCTGCTTTTCTTCCTGTTTCCGAAAGATGGCTTTTCCCAAGCCCCCCGCAACCGAAAGGATCCAGCCCGGTCTTAGTATAGCGGCAAAAACCAGAACAATAAAAAGGATGTTTAAAAGTACACCAAGCCAGAGCAAGCCCTGCAACTGCCACGCAAGATCCGGCAGGGTCGCCTTTTGTCCTATGGCGCAAAAGATCCCCCAAACCACCGAAGAAAAACGATACAGGGCGGCAATGATCAGAAGCACAACGGTTGCGCCCCCGGTCGTACTCCCTTCCCGCGTCATCCAAAGCAGCTGCATAGGCTGTCCTCCGGTCGAGGAAGGTGTGATGCTGGAAAAGAAGGAGCCGACAAAGGAATAACGCAGACAGCCGGGCAGCGTGCCCGGCTCTTTGATCTGCTTTTTCAAAATCCAGATCAGAATCCCTTCCAGACAGATATAGCAGATTCCTATGCCACATCCCAATCCAAAATGTCCTATGGAAACACTGCGAAATGCCTGCGTCACTTCCCCTATATCAAAACTACGAAGTGCGAAATACAGGGCGACTGCCGTAAGTATAAGGAATATGCTGTTGATGACAAATTTCTTCCAATTTTCCTTCAAATACTGTCTCATATCCATCCCATTCATAAAAATCTTTTGGCGTGACTAAAGAATCCGCCTTAGTAAACCGTGCAATACCGTGCCGGCGAAAAAGATATGCCAGAAAAGAACTACAGGTATAACGATTCTTCCGGTCATGTGCCTTGTGAAATAGCATATAAGGCAGGGATGTTACCGCGTAATGATAAGAATAACGCCTTTCATACATGCCACGCAATTCTTCCCGTATTTCCTCTTTCTGCTCTTTGCTACAGGCAATTTCTCCTATACAATAGGATGCATTTGGGTAGACCGCCAGGATCTTTTCTTTATCTTCCCTTTCAAAGCCTGCTACAATGGGAATCGCCGGATTGCGCCGTCCAAAACTATATGCCTCTTCTAACCCGGCATCCATAGAAACGACAACGTGGATATACTTTTGCTTGAGGTAGCGATGCAGGATGCTGGCAAAGATGCCCGGCGTATCCACAAATGCAATATAAATCTTTTCCATCTGATCACCTACTGAAACTGAAAGATCTGTTTGGACAGACGATAACCGCCGATCACGATCTTTTTACCAACCTTTCCCGGAATACAGGTCAATCCGGATAGGGTGGAGTAATGCAGGCGCAGATACAGGCGCAGGTCCTTGCGCAGCACATATTGCCAGAGTTCTTTTCTCTTTTCTTCACTCGCAGCATCCCCAATGAGCAGCAGGTGGATAATGGATATGGTCATCATGACAGAAACATTGCGGAGCATATATTCGGCTAACTTTGGTTCCTGCCTGTGGATGCTCTCCAGATCTGCGGCTCCGATCACAAGTTTTGTGACCTTGATCTGCTGATCGATCCTCTTTTTCAGCATTTCCTCATTGACGGACTGGTCTTCCCTGCCCAGAAAATACTGGTAGAGATCGACATTCAGATAATAAATGCTCTGTACTTTTGGAAGCGGTATATATGCCAGAAGATTATCCACAAAAAAGGTATGTTCCGGCAAAGCGATCCCAATCCGCTTTAAAAGCATGGTGCGATAGATCATGGAATGTAGGATCATATACTGGGATGGATGAAAATGCCCGATCTCTTTCCATGTGAATAAGGTATGCTGCGGAAAGACATTCTCGTAACCCATGGTCTTTTTGGTCCCCTCTAAGAGGTGATTATAGGTGTAATTACAGATCAAAAGATCCTCACAGTTTTCCTCTGCGATCATCTTTTTCAAATGTTCTAAGACTGTGGTATAAGCCTCAGCCGCCAGCCAGTCATCCGAATCTACTACCTTGAAATATTTACCGGTCGCTTCTGCCAGCCCGATATTGATCGCTGATCCATGTCCACCATTTTCCTTATGGATAGCGCGGACATTTTCCGGGTGATCCTCGGCATATTGATCTGCAATCTTTGCCGTATCGTCTGTCGATCCGTCATCAATGATCAGGATCTCCACATCCTGACCACCCGGCAAAAGCGAGTCGACGCATCTTCTCATATAATCCTGTGAGTTAAAACATGGAACTACAAATGTGATCACCTTACTCATGCTGACACCTCATTTCTTTCTCTTGTTTTCAGCCACTGCATACCAAATACCAATACCACACCAAAGAAACATGCCACAAAGGAGAACTGTGAAAGTCCCATGGCAGGCTTTGGTACACTAAGCGTTGTCGGTCCCATAACGATCGCATAGAAAGAACCGATCATCATGCCGATAATGCCATAAATGGTCTGGGTACGGAATTTCTCCAGGCATACCTTGATGCCTTTTACGACGGTTGCTGCCCCGGTAAGTACACCCAGTCCGAAGAATACCAAAGATGGGAAATAGGAAAAATCCATTCCCATAAAGCCCCTGACGGCACTCATGACCGGAATGTAGGCTCCGAAGATCAGAAGCAGGGTCGATCCGGAAATGCCCGGCAAGAACATGGCAGAGATTGCAACCATGCCGATCAAGAATAACCTGATCGCCTGCCCCATACTAAAGACGCTAAGATCCATGGTAGAACCACCGTTTCCGCCATTTGCCCAGGAAATGATGACAACCAATGCGATACCAGCCACCAGATAAAAGGCTCCGCTTTTGACATCTTTGAGGCTTTCCTTTTCCTCCATGACGATCAGTGGGATAGATGCCGCGATAAATCCGATAAAGAGGGAACTCACCACATAGATATGGTTGTCAAACAGATTTGTCAGTACGATCACGGCTCCTGCCATACCTATGATCCAGCCCAATCCCAACTTGATCAGATAGCGCAGTCCGCTCTTTTTTCTCTCTAAATCACCAAAGATCACATCATGGATAGATCCGATGAACTTATCATAAAAGCCCATGATAAAGGCTACCGTTCCTCCCGATACGCCGGGAACACTATCGGCAAGTGCCATACAAAAACCTTGAAACATCTGTAATATTATTTTCATAAAAAACCTCCTTGGTGTTTTCTTTTCTTCCTTGCAAAAACAAGTATAGAAAAAGGTTTTTAACACCAAAGAGGTTTCTTCTAAACTTTCTTTTCTATTATTCTAAACAATTTCTAAACATGAGTCGGGAGGTTCAAACGATAGCCCGCGCCCCAGACTGTCTCAATGATCTGCGGCTTTCTGGGGTCGTCCTCGATCTTGTCCCGGATACGGTTGATGTGTACCGTTACCGTAGCACTGTCCGACTCATACTCATAGCCCCAGATCTTCTCAAAGAGGTGTTCTTTTGAAAAGACAATATTGGGATTCATCGCCAGATACTTTAACAATTCAAATTCCCGGTTTGGCAGATGGATCTCCTCGCCGTCCTTGATGACCTTCCAACTTTTGGTCAGGATCTTTAACTGACCGATCTCAAGCATATAGTCCTCGGCGTCGTATTCCCGCTCTTTTAAGACCGGTTCTGTCACATTTTCCTGAGTCCTTTGTGTTAGGCGCTCATACTGCGCCAGATGGGCTTTTACACGCGCAACCAATTCCATTGGATCAAACGGCTTGACGATATAATCGTCTGCCCCCAGTCCCAAGCCCCGGATCTTATCTATGGACTCCGTCTTTGCCGTCACCATAAGGATCGGGATATCGATCTTATCACGATACTCCCGACACAGATCATATCCACTCTTGCCCGGCATCATGATATCCAGTATCAAGAGATCATAGGCATGGCTCCTTAATTTCTGCTCTGCCTCCAGTCCGTCATGGGCGATGTCGACCTCATAGCCACTCATAGCCAGATAGTCGCGTTCCAGATTTGCAATCTCCATATCATCTTCTGCTAACAGGATCTCAATCATCGTTCTCCTCCTCATCACTCTCTATTACGATCGGCACGGTAATACGCAGGCAAAAACCGTCCTCTCCATCTGCCACAATACTGCCTCCATGCTTTTGTATCAAGTAGCGGCACATATATAGCCCCAAACCACTGCCGTCGCTCACTGCACTTCTCGCTTCATCTCCGCGATAGAACTGCTCAAATACATGGGCGATCTTATCTGCCGGCATGCCCGGGCCATTATCTTTAAAATACAAGTTGACAGCCGTTCCCGTGCTGCTGAGTTCGCCTCCCATAGTCAGTACCATGGGCTTGTCCGAACGACCGTATTTGATGGCATTGTCTACCAGATTATCGAATATCCTTGTCCACTGATCTCTGTCAATGCAGCATGGTGCTCCCAAGATATTTCCGAAATCATAGACGAGACGGATATCTTTTGTCTGCAATTCCTCTGCTTTTTCAGACGCATATTTTTCCATACAGCGTCCCAGATCCATGGTTTCAAAATACAAAGGCATATTGCCTGTCTCCAATTTGGAAAAATAAAAGAGTTTTTCCAAAAGCCGGTCCATATCACAGGACTTGCGATAAGCGATCTGTAAATACTCCCGCCGTTTTTCCTCCGTATTGGCAACGCCGTCCAACATCCCCTTGACATAACCCTTCATAGAGGTAAGTGGTGTACGCAGGTCATGAGAAATGCCACTGACCATCTCGATCCTTGCCTTCTCGTATGCCGCATTCTGTTCCATCTGGTCTTTGAGATTTGTCTGCATCAGATCAAAACTATTGCAGACATTAGTAAATTCGTCCTGTCTTTCATAAGCGATCGCCTGCTCCAGATCACCATTTGCCACACGCAACGCCCCGGCATCCAAACGTTCCACCGGTTCCATGATCTTGCCGATCAGATGCCTCGTCAGTTTTTGACTTATCAAAAGGATGATCGCGATCGCCACAAGCCCTGCGAGCAGGAAAACTATGATAAAAGTCCGAAAAATTCTCTGGTCCTGTCCCAGAATATGGATTTCCTTCTGACTGCCAACCGCAAATAAGGTATAGTTTCCATCCTGTGTAAATTCTGATCTTTCCAAAATGGTCACGCCTGCCACCAGATGCCCGGATAAAGCCTTTGCCTCTGACCCAAACAATCCTTCGGTCGCTTCCATTTCATTGTGTCGCGCATTGCTATAGGAGATTTTTCCCTGATCATCCAAAACGATCAGACGAAAGTCTTCCTCCGCCAGACAATCTGCTATCCCCGTCCAATCTGTCGATCCTTCCTCGACCTGCTGCATGATTTCCGATACATCTGCGTAATTATCCACGATCTGAGAATTATTTCCATACCATTCAAAAAAGGAGCCTTCAAATAGCATCAACATACCTCCGCCAAGGGCAAGAAGTACCACCAGCGAAAGTAAGACCATCATTGTATTTGCCAAAAAAATCCGCTTTCGTATCGTCATAAAAAACACCTCTTTTTCATTACACCATGATAAATGTCAGATGTAAATAAAAGAGGTGCTTTTTCTAAATAAATTCTAAACAAAAAGATTTATGCCGACTGTTTTTCAAACTCAGCCGCAACATCCTGCAAAAGTTTGCGGATCTCTAAGTGCTGTGGGCATGCCTTCTCACATTTTCCACACTTGATACAATCAGATGCCTTATTATTGTCTGATGTATAGACACCATAATAATAATCTGCATTCCAGTCATGATGGATCTGCTTGGAATTTAAGGTTGCAAAGAGATCCGGAATGCGGATCTGCTTTGGACAGCCTGCGGTACAGTAATGGCAAGCCGTACAAGGGATCAGATTCTTGTTGTTGAAGATCTCCTGCACTTTTTTAATGGCTGCGTGCTCTGTCTCATCCAGTGGCTTAAAGTCCTTCATGAAACTCAGATTTTCCTGCATCTGCTCTAAGGTGCTCATACCGGAAAGTACCATAGCGATACCCTCAAAGCCTGCCGCAAAACGGATAGCATAACTTGCCGGTGAGCCGCCATGCAGATCATCGATGACCTGTTTTGCCTCTGCCGGAAGATTGACCAGATTGCCTCCCTTGACCGGTTCCATAACCAATACCGGCTTCTTGTGCTTGCGGCAGACTTCGTAGCACTTGCGGCTCTCTACTGCCGGATCATTGTAATCTACATAGTTGAACTGGATCTGTACGACCTCAATCTGTGGATACTCGGTCAGGATCTGATCCAGAACCTCCGCCTTGTCATGGAAGGAAATGCCGACATGGCGCACCTTTCCTTCTTCTTTTAAAGCAAATGCCGTCTCATAAGCACGGTTTTTCTTGAAAAACTCAAAGATCTCTGCATTCTGTGCATGCATAAGATAATAGTCAAAATAACTAACGCCGCAATCCTTTAACTGCTGCTCAAAGAATGGGCGGATATCCGCTTCTGACTTGAAATAAAAATTGGTCAGTTTGTTGGTCAGGATAAATTCACTGCGGTTATGACGATCGCTCAGGCAGGTCTTTAGTGCCTTTTCACTCTTGCCGTCCAAATATCCATGTGCCGTATCAAAATAGTTGAAGCCCTCTGCCAAAAACAGATCGACCATCTGATTGGTCTGTGCAATATCAACCTCTCCGTCTTTCATAGGAAGGCGCATACAGCCAAATCCAAAATTCTTCTTTACTCCATCCATTGTCCCATCTCCTTTACCATCTACTTATGTGTATTCCCTATGTATATTTAACACGCAAAGCCGGGGCGCCGTCAATCCCTATTTCCAAGGACGCTTACCGTCCAGCCAGCCTTTTTCCTTCCAGTATTTTGCATCCACACTGTCCGGGCGCTTCTTTAAGACCATAGACATGACCGGGAAAAAGATCCTTGTCTTTAAAGGTGGCTTTACCCTGCCCTGGTTGGCTTTGATCTTGGATGCAAGCGCATCCATATCGCGCTCGATCTTTTCCTTGGTCTTTGCCGTCACGTCTTCCCACTTCATAGCGCGAACGGCGATACCATACTTATAGGTCTTAGCCACACCCCAATAAGCGGCACTGTCCGCCATATCCTGACAGGTGTTCTTTTGCCCGCCGCCTGCCGCAGTCGCGATACAGACCATCTGCTTTTTGAACATGCTCTCCTCCGGGCGGTGCATGATCCAGCGCCATCCATAATGTTCCAGCAATGCCTTCATGGCAGAAGTCACATGGTAAACATAAACCGGGCTTTCAAAGATCAGAAGGTCTGCTGCATCGATCGCCTCTGTGATCGGTGCCAGTTTCTCATAATGCGGGCACAGTTTCTCGTCCTTTTTGATGCACTGGGAACAGCCGACGCACATTTTATCAAAATCGCGTGGTAGGACGATCTCCGTGATCTCTCCGCCTATTTTCTCTGCTAAAATCCTTGCTACATGATAGGTCGAGCCCTTGTGGTTCTGTCCATGAATTAATGTAATCTTCATAAAATCCCATCTCTTTTCTTTTTTATTCGCCACTCATTCTACGCTTGTGCATTAGCAAATACAACGTCATTCTGGTACTTTATGAAGTACATTTTTCTAAGAATATCATCTTTCTTACCAGTTCTTCTTTTCCTTGGAAGAGTCATGGTTGTTCTTTCTCTCTTCGACCATCTGTACAAACCATTCCACCATCTTTGGATCCTGATGTGAGAAGAAGGAACTCTCTGCCTTATCCAGATCTGCGATCTGTTTCATATCTTCGTCCGAAAGTTTAAAGTCAAATACATTAAAGTTTTCTTCCATTCTTTCCACATGGATTGACTTCGGAATCACGACCACGCCTCTTTGTATATGCCAGCGGAGCATAACCTGTGCCGGTGTCTTTCCATACTTTTGTCCAATCTCTGCAATGACAGGGTTATCAAATGTACCTCCTCTACCCTCGCCAAACGGAGCCCACGCTTCCAGTTGGATGTCGTACTTATCGGCGTATTCCTTCATTTTTTTCTGCTGGTTAAAGATATGCGTCTCTACCTGATTGACCATCGGCTTGATGCGATTGAAGGCTGCAAAATCAACCATACGGTCTACATAGAAATTAGAAATTCCAATGGCTCTGATCTTACCTTCCTCATAAAGATCCTCCAAGGCTCGATAGGCTCCATAAGCATCTGCGAATGGCTGGTGCAAGAGCACAAGATCCAGATAATCCGTTTTTAACTTTTTCATGGATTCCAGTACGGACTTCTTTGCTTCCTCATATCCATAATGCTCGATCCACACCTTTGTCGTGAGGAAAATTTTTTCTCTTGGAATGCCTGACTTTACGATCGCATTTCCTACTTCTTCTTCATTAAAATAACTCTGTGCGGTATCGATCGCGCGGTATCCGACTTTTAAGGCATCTAAGACACATCGCTCACATTCCTCTTTTGCCACCTGATACACTCCATAGCCTAAGATTGGCATTTTTACACCATTATTTAAAGTTACATATTCCATGATATCCTGTCCTTTCTCTTGACTATACTTTGTTTCTACGCTATGATTCTATCACTCGGTAGTTACTACCGGTCAATATTTAATTTCAAAAAAGGATGACTGATCATGTATTCTATGAAAGAAGCCTGTGCCTTAACAAACATGACTTATGAAAATCTTAAATTTTACTGTAACGAAGGTCTGGTCCCTAATGTCAAACGAGATAAGCGGAATTATCGCGTCTTTGATGATCATGATATCAAATGGATCCAGAGCCTGACTTGTCTGAAAAATTGCGGTATGAGCATTGCTGAAATGAAAGAATACCTTGCCCTATGTTTGGAAGGCAAAGACACCATCCCACAGAGGAAAGTCATTCTGGCAAATAAAAAAGAAGCCCTGCTCCAATCCATAGCAGATCTGCAAGAAGCAGTCGCCTATATCGATCGGAAGCAAAACTTCTATGATGATGTTCTAAGCGGAAAGACAGAATACTATAGCAATCTGATCAAATAGATTGGATCAGACCATCCAAAACCGCAGCATAGAGCAAAGATCAAAACTGATGCGACCACTTTCTTTTTCCCAGAACGTACGCTAACAAAGTAGGCAATGGCAAGCAGTAGCAGGATGCCGGAAAAGAACTCCGTCAAATACAAAAATGAGACCTCGGTAGAAGTCTCATTTTGTCCTGATATTTATTACATTTCTTCCATCATACACTTCCAGTCAAAAGACTCCAGTTTATGTGGACCCTTTCTTAGATGATAACTGACGGCACCATTTGCCTGCTTTTCACCCTCCATTGGCATTTCCGACTCGATTTGTCCACCGTTTCCATACAATTCCCATACTTTGCCCGCTAGATAGGTTGCGTAATGCTCCCCTTCCGGATCTGACCAGGCATCTAAACTCCCACTGCCCACATGAAGTTTTCTCGGTGCAAGGCAGGCAAGAAGTTCATGCTGGTCAAAAGGAAGGCATTCTACCTTCGTGCCAAACTGCCGGTATGCCGGCGCAAACCAATGCGGAAAGACGGCATTGATAGCTGCAAGATTTTCACCGGTTTTTCCTCTGCTAAGCGCGGCTCCACAACAGCCGGAACCATTCGGCATGGTCATGGTAAACCGCTCATCATTTACGCCACACCATAAAGCCGCTTTTCCGCATCTGCTATGACCAAGCACTGCAAACTTTCCGATTTTAACAAGATCAGCAAACTCAGCACTTACATAATCCATAACACAACTTGCCGCAAAAGCCCATACGGAAAGAAGTCCCCATTCATTTTCTTTGCGTTCCTTGGATGTTCCAAATATTTTTCCCAGTTTTGATGGATAGTTCTGCGCATCATCTGCCTCCGCATCTGTTGCATAAAATCCAAACATTGCCAAACCTTCTTGCATCATTTTCCGGACCGGCCAATGTTCATTGTCATAATCTTTATCCATATCTAAAGGAACAGGTCCACCTGCACTTAGGACTTCCTGTATTTCTTCCGGTGTTATCTTGACCTGAAATTCCTGGAAATGCCGCATCATAAACTGTCGGATATCTTCCCCATCTTCGCACATACCGGGCGGCAGGAGATTTGGCGAAGGATTTCTTGACTGGCTACAGATTAATATTGCTGTAGCCTTCACTTGCTCTGGAATATACGCATATAGCGGAAATGTATGCACTCCCAGATCCGTCTTGACCGTGATCTTCGTCCGAATATGCCTAGCTGCCAATTCTGGAATTTCTTCCTTTACTTCTTCGCTCCAAGATACTTCATAGGGAATATCCGGACGTTTTCCATATGCTAAGTTTGCAAACATCTCAATCAGATCTTTTCTTCTTTTCTCCCATGCTTCCACGGATGAACAACCTGCAAGGACATCTGGGACCTGTGGTAAATTCTCTACCATTTATTTCTGTGCCTCCATCATTTCTTTTAATTTGAGCGCATTGTCATCGATTTTCTTTTTATTGATCGGATACATAAATGCCATAAGGATGAATGTTATCGCGAAAAAGATGAGTGGAACACCTACGGATATGTTAAAAATCGAACTGCTGACTCCCGTAGTCTGTGTGGCAGCCGTATTGTCGTAACCGATCAAAGTCAATGACCACGCACCGATCGAACCGGTAACCGCTCCGGCAAGTTTTTTGAGGAAACTATACATAGCATATATCGTTCCATCCTGTCTTACACCATGCTCGATGTAATAATTATCAATACAATCTGTGATCATGGACCAACTGATCACAAAAAAGAGACCCACCCCCATAAATGACAGCGTCATTACAATCAGATAAAAAATAGGATTGTGCGTTCTACTGATAAAACATACAAGATATGCAACCGTTGCAATGCCAAGTCCAACAACACTAATCTCCTTCTTTCCAAATTTACTACTTAAATTTGTTGCAAATGGTGCCATAATAAACATGGATCCCATCATTGCAAATGATGCTAGGGAAAGTAGTTTTGTATTGTTGAAATAATCAAGGAATAAATACTGGTTCAAAGACGAAATAATCCCCTGCGCTGCAACCACCGTAATACTAATAAGGATAATAGAAAGAATTGCCCTATCCTTCACGACTGTCTTTACAGATTTCCATAAATCGCCTTTTTCCGGTTCCTTGTTTGGTATATGGATACGCTCGGTCGTCCACTTGTAGCACAGGTAATAGCACAGCAATGCTATCATACCAAAAATAATAGCAAGCATAGGGAATCTGGATGGGATCACAACACTGTTTCCTGCTGCATCTTTGTCATATACAACCATAGGAATTATGACCCCTAATACCATCGCAGCAATCAAGGCACCAATGGATCGGAAGGTAGAAAGACTTGTCTTCTCCTTTGGATCTGCGGAAATAACAGCCGCCATAGCACCATAAGGGATGTTGATTCCGGTATAGCAGATAGAACCATAGATAAGATATACAACTGATACATAGGCTACCTTTGCCCACATTGGCCAGCCCACAATCAAGGTATTATAAATTAAAACACTGGATACCACAACTGGAATGGCAAATCGCTTGATCCACGGTCTGAAACGATCCCCATTTTTATCGGTATGTGTGTCAATGATTCGTCCCATCGCTGTGTCTGTAAAAGCATCCACAAATTTTGTAACAAGGAACATCGTTCCAATGATGGCTCCTTCTACTCCCAATACCTTCGTATAGAATACCAGTAAATAGCTTTGCAACATCACGAGTGTAAAATCATTGCCCGCATCTCCTAGTGCATAGCCAATTTTGTCTTTCAGCCCAAACTTGCGGGCTTCTTTTGACTCTTTTGTCATAGTAAAACCTCCTAAATATATATGGAATACTCCATTGCTTTTATATCTCATATCTTAGCACATGGATTTCTGTAAAATTATGTTCATGTATGGTAATATTTTTGCGATTTTAACGCAAATTTTATGGTTTCTTGCAATCTATTTACCCATATGATATATTATGCTCTAAAAAAACACCTTTAACTGCCACAGGAGAAATACAAAATGGAACACGACCGAAATGATTCTTCTCTTTTATATGAGAAAGAACGGGAAAAGCATATTTTTTCTTTAAGACATGAACGTATGCTTCTGAATGAATACAACCAACTCAGTAGTATCCAGGAAGCCATTCTCAACGGAGATTTTGAAAAAATGCAGATGGTCATGCACGAGGTTATTGACGACATCTACGACATTATTGACCGATACTGTCCGGATCATCGAAGCATTTTCTTAAAACAAAAACAGTTGATTTCCGTGAATGTGCTTTTATATATTTACGTTGGGATGACCTGTCCTAACATTGACCCTAGAATTCTTCATGTATATACAC